>JAQVSJ010000025.1:0-6560 GCA_028700595.1 Bacilli bacterium
AAATTTAGTTCTTTGCATCAATTGTATTTTCCATATCTTAATACTGAAGGTAGATTATTTGTTTTAAATGATAATCTTCTATTTAAAAGACTTTATAGAGATGAAGGAGAAGTATTTGGTAATAAATTATTAACTTTAAATACTTTAATAGATAATAGAGAAATATTAAATGATAATAATTTAATATTACCTGAAAAGATTGTGTTGGTTGATAAAAAGGTAGTTGGGTTTTCTATGCCTTATATTAAAGATAATATTAGTTTGATGGTGTTGTTGGATGATAAAGGTATTGCTTTAGAAGAGAAAGTTAAATATTTAAAGAAAGTTGGAAATATATTAGAGAATGTGCAAAATGTAAGTAAGTTTAAAGATAATTTTTTTCTAGGTGATGTTCAACCAACTAATTTTGTAATAGATTCTAAAAACTTTAAATTAAATGATTTATATGCAGTCGATGTAGATAGTTGTAGAATTGGCGATAATTTACCATTTCCATCTCATATATTGACTACTAATTTTAATTTAAAAGAACATAAGAAATATAAATTAAGTAAGAATGGATTAATAGAACCAAATGCTAATACTGAATGGTTTTGTTATAATATTATGATATTAAATTTTATATCAAAGTTTAATATTAATAGTTTGTCTGAATCAAAGTTTAATGATTATATTCAGTATTTGGAAGATATAGGTTTAAATAAAGATTTAGTTAATTGTTTTTCTAAATTATATAGTAAGGATGAGAATAATATTAATCCTAGGGATATGTTAGATTCTATAGGTGAAAATATAGATAAAGCTGATTATGGTGAATTTAGAAAAAAATTATGAATAATATGATTGTATTATTCTTTTTTTTGATATAATATATCTGAAATTATGGAGGGGAATATGAAAAGAATTTATATTATATCTTTGATTGTATTATTTTTGGTTAGTATTTTGTTAATTTTAGGTGATAAAAAAGGATGGTTTTTAGTATCTGATAATAAGCAAGTAAAGGAAGAAAATGAAGAAACAGAAGAGGAAAACGAGGAATTAGAAGAAAAGGAAGAATTAGAAGAAAAATCATATTGGGATTATTATACGGATCTTACTGAAAATAATGAAATTGTTAAGACTATAAATTTATATGAATGTGAATCTTGGAAATGTACTTATAAAATTGATATTAATTCACAAGTTATTCCTATTATATATGAAAGAGAATTAACTGATGATAATATGATTCATAAATTAATGGTTGATTCTAAGACAATATTTAATGAAGAAGATGGATGTGGAGGACCAAGTAGTTTAAATGTAATTAATGATACATATGTAGTTGGTTATCATTATGGATGTGATGTAGTTGGAGATGTCATAAAAGGATATAGTTATTCTGGTAATGAGTTATTTTCTGTTGAATATTTAGACGAAGAATATGAAGAAATGTATATTAAAGATTATGAAGTTAATACTAATAGTGGTGTAATTACAGTTGAAGGCACTAGATTATTTCATGGACCATCAATTATATTAGGTAATTCTTTTGTTGAATATTGTGATGAAGCTGAAAGAGAAGAATATGATGTAACTGAAGATACAGTGGCTGGTGGTATATATAAGATTACTTATTTAGGAAATAATGTTTATTCTAATACTATTTTGAATACATATATTACTTTAGGAGATGAATTAAATGAATGTATTGAATAGTATATTGATTTTAATAATATAATTGATATAATTATATTAGGAGGATATATGAAGAAGTTAAAAAAATTTAATTTAGTTATGGGAATTCTTCATCTAGTTCAAGGTGTTGCTATGATGGTAATATCTTTAACTGTTGATAAGGTAGCTAGTTTTAAACCAACTATTTATTCTTATTTTTTGAAGTTTGACCCTACATCTATGAGATTGGTAACAGATGTTAAGGAATTATTTGATTTACCATTTGCATTGTTTGTTAGTTTCTTCTTATTATTATCAGCTTTGTTCCACTTTATAATTGTATATTTTAATAAGAAATACAGTTCTGATTTAAAGAAAGGAATAAATAAATTTAGATGGTATGAATATTCATTATCATCATCATTAATGATTGTTCTTATAGCAGTATTATTTGGTGTATATGATATTGGAGCATTAATATTAATATTTGGTTTAAATGCTAGTATGAATTTATTTGGTTTATTGATGGAACAAATGAATCAATATACTGATAAAACTGATTGGACACCATTTTGGTTTGGTTCTGTAGCAGGAATTATACCTTGGGTTGTTGTAATTATGTATGCATTTGGTAATTCTGATCCAGCTCAAGTACCATGGTTTGTATATGCTGTATTTGGTTCATATTTTGTATTCTTTAATTTATTTCCAATTAATATGATATTACAATATAAGAAGATTGGTAAATGGAAAGATTATATATATGGAGAAAGAGGATATATAATATTGAGTTTAGTAGCTAAAACTATATTAGCTTGGTTAGTCTTTTTTGGAATTATGCAACCAGTATAAACTGTGATTTTATCACAGTTTTTTTAATATATTTGGAGGATATATTAAAAAAATATTATTTTTATTATTTTCTGTTCTTTTGTTATCTGGATGTAGTAAAGAATATAGTGGTGAAGTTACTGTGATTCTTCTAAGTACTTAGATAAAGGATATATGGTAAATATTATTAGAGATATTGAGAAACTTGGAGAAGATTCTGAAAATTATGGAAAGGGATATGTTAGAATGACTTTTAATGTTATTTCTGAATATGTTTCTACACATGATTTTGACGAAGATGCTAATTATAATATAAAGAAGAAAGTAGTTAGTAATGTTAGAGTAATTGGTGGACCTAAGAAAGGTATGGCTGAAGAGTTATATGGAAATTATAATACTTATGATAGTGGTACAGCTTTATTAGGTACTAATAATAAGTTTGAAGAAAATTATTCAATTCCTCATTCTAGTGGAGGTCAATCTTCAATTGCTGTTACTGTTAATAAAATAGCATTATTTGACTCATCTGTTTATGGTTATTATGAAACACCATTATTATCAGAAGTATATTCTGATTTGGGAATATCTAGAGAAGATGTAACTTTAACTTTAGGTTTTAGAGTTGAATTGATTACTGTAGATAATAGAATATTCTATAAGGATTATGAAATACAATTACCGCCTAGTACTTATGATATTAGTGGTTCTGAATTTTATGTTGATTTAACTATCGATGATGTTAATTTAATGGAACCTTTCTTGGAAAAGAATTGACATTTTAAATAATATACTTATAATAAGTGCATATGATTTTTTAAGGAGGATATTATGATTAAGTTACCAGGAACGATGATACCAAATAAACAAGTGTTTGAAAAAGTAGGTTTTATTTTCGGATCTTATAATAATGGACAATATGATACTGAATTACCTAGAGATTGGAAAATTATATCAGATGAAAATAATAAAGAATGGTTATATATATATGATGAATTTGATAGAAAAAGAGGATTGATTCAACAAATAAAACAAGGAGATATAGTTTGTGGAACTGTGAGATTACAACCAAGATATAGAATAGTAGATAGATTTATTAATGAATGTAATAGTTATGAAGTTAGTTTAGTTGATTCTAATAATAATAAGATATATACTTTAACTTCTCATAGAAATGATTTGTCTATTAATAATATAAAACATGTTCAACGTATATATGATGATGCTGCTTCTTTGTTTGAGTATATGGAGTATTATGCTAATGATCGTTTTCCAGGATATAAAGATCCATCTAATCATTGGAATAATGAAAAATTAAATAAGAATAAAGTGAAAGTAAGGAGCTTGTAATATACAAGTTCTTTTTGTGATATAATTTAATTGAGGTGATATTGTGATAAGTGTTATTATACCTTGTTATAATGAAGAAGAAGTTTTGCCATTTTTTTATAAAGAAATATGTGGTGTTGCTAAAAAGATGAATAAATTGGATTTTGAATTTATATTTGTAAATGATGGATCTAAGGACAAGACTCTAGAATTATTAAAAGAACTATCTTCTAATGATAAAAGGGTTAAGTATATATCTTTTTCTAGAAACTTTGGAAAAGAAGCTGCTATGTTAGCAGGATTGGAATATAGTAAAGGTGATTATGTTGCCTTAATGGATGCTGATTTACAAGATCCTCCTAAGAAGTTAGAAGATATGTATAAGATTATTAAATCTGAGGATTATGATTGTGTAGGTTTAAGAAGAGTATCTAGAGAAGGTGAGCCTAAGTTAAGAAGTTTTTTTGCTAGAAATTATTATAAAATTATTAATAAAATTTC
Source organism: Bacilli bacterium (assembly GCA_028700595.1). GTDB lineage: Bacteria > Bacillota_I > Bacilli_A > RF39 > UBA660 > JAQVSJ01. The sequence goes on from JAQVSJ010000025.1 coordinate 4,318, forward strand.
TAAAGTTAATATAGTTGATGGTGCTAGAGATTTTAGATTAATGACTAGACAAATGGTAGATTCTATATTGTTATTAAAAGAGAATAATAGGTATTCTAAAGGATTGTTTTCTTGGGTAGGTTATAATACTAAGTGGTTAGAATATGAGAATGTAGAGAGAGTAGCAGGTAATACTAAGTGGTCTTTTTCTAAGTTGTTTATATATTCTTTAGAAAGTATAATATCTTTCTCTAATGCTCCATTGATGATATCAATAGTATTATCTATATTATTTATGGTTGTATCTTTAGTAATGTTCTTAATATTATTAATTCAGTTAATTAAAGGGGCGTTTATATCTTATATTTTATTGTTGTGTGCTTTGATATTATTTGTTAGTAGTATTCAATTATTTGCAACTGGTATATTAGGAATATATTTAGCTAAGGTTCATTTAGAAACTAAGAATAGACCTATATATTTAGTAAAAGAAAGTAATATAAATAAAAGATGAAATACTAAATTTCATCTTTTTATAAATATATAAGCTGTATCATCATAATAATAAATATTCCATTCATCACTATAAAATAAGAATTGTCTTAGTGGTGAATTTTTAATTGTTAGTATTACATCAAAATTATATTTATTTATCATTTCTTTAGGATCTGTTTTTAAATAAAATAAATTATTTGAGTCTGGTAATATATTTGTACTAAATACATCTCCTAATCCATATATGAATAATTTTATTTCTTGTTCTAAATCTCTTTCGCTTAATTTAAATAATAAATATCCACCTGCACCAAAGTCATTATACATTCTCTCTGGTTTTAATTCTATTAATTTATTTATTATTTCATCACTATAATATCCATGATTATCATATACTTTATTAAAGTTATTAAACTGTACTTTTGCAGTAATACTTATAATTACAATAATAAGTATTATAACTAATGTTTGTATATATTTTTGAAATTTTATAAATGGTTTTTTTAATCTTTCATACATTGAATCTGTAAAAAAGAAATATTTTCCAACTATCCATGTGCTATATATACCATACATTCCTATAAATCTTTGAGATCTTAAGCACATAAATAACATTAAACCTAGAAGAGCTATTTCATAAAATTTTATTTTTTTATGATATAAGATTGAAGTTGCTATAGGAACTGCAATAATAATAAATATATATATTCCTAATAGTCCGTGAAAACTTGGGCTTTTCCATTCTAATATAGTGTCTATCATACTTGAATCAGCCATATTAGTAAATGGATATAGTAATAAGTTTATTCCTGTTGGATTAATACAAGTTGTTAATAATATTGTTCCTAATAGTATTAATAATGTTTTTGTTTGTTTTTTATCTAATAAGTATGATCCCCATCTTTGTTCTCTGTTTTTAAATAATTTTAATACAAAATCACATAGTAATATTCCAATTATAAATACATAAGGTAGAGAAGAGGAACCACCATGTAAATTAGCCCATAATATTTGTACTATTGGTATTGTCCATATTAACTTGTTAAATATTGGTTTATTTTTATCTAAGTAATTAAATAATATATATACAAAATATGCAAAGAATAATAAACTTATAATATATGGTCTAGGACCAGTTACTTTAAAAAATACAGTCATTAATAATAAATATAGTAATCTAAAATCTAACCATTTTTTTAAATTGATTTTAAGCATTTTAGTCATTAATATATATAATCCTATAAATATTATTAACATTAGTATAATACATCCAATGTGACCAGCTTTATACATAATCCACTCGGTTAACCATTCGTGGGAAGTCCAATCATAATCTTTTAATGTACCAAACCACGAAAATAATTCTTTTGATGGTATAGCTTTATTAATATCAACCCATTTTCCTATTACTATATGCCAAAAGTAATCGTTATCAGTAATTGGTTCGAAAGCCATTAATAATCCCATTATATAAGTAAATATAACTAACATATTATCACTCCTAAAAAGATTATATCAATAATATTATTTAAAAACAATTAAAAAGTATTGACATATGTCAATATATATGTTAGTATGTTATTGAAAGGAAGTGATATTATGCCAAGATTTGATAGAACAGGTCCAAATGGAGAAGGACCAAGAACTGGTAGAGGTTTAGGTGATTGTCCAACAAACCAAAATGTTAAAACTGATGATAAACAAGTTAATAATAATGACTCACAAGTATATGGAAGAGGTTTAGGTTTAGGTAGAGGACAAGGCAGAGG
>JAQVSJ010000025.1:6660-8994 GCA_028700595.1 Bacilli bacterium
AGGTTTAGGTAGAGGACAAGGCAGAGGCCCAAGAAGAGGAATGTAATTATGAGAAGACGAAGAATGATGAGAAGAATTAATTCTAAGCCTTCATATAATCAATTTGGTCCTAAAGGTATTCCTAATAATGAATTTATTGATTTATCATTAGATGAATACGAAACAATTAGATTAATCGATTATCAAAATATGACTCAAGAAGAATGTGCTAAATCTATGGATGTAGCAAGAACTACTGTTCAAAGGATATATAGTAATGCTAGAAATAAAATAGCTGATGCTTTTATTAATGGTAAAACTATAGTTATAGAAAATATGGATTATTTTGATGTAAAAATAAATAATTAATTTATTTATTTTTTTAATTTAATGATATAATACTATTATGGAGGCTATATGAAATTTATTAAAGGATTTTTATTAACGATTTTTTCTATTATATTTGTTGTATTTACTTTAGGTTATTTTTCATTAATGGGTGTTCAAAGAACTGTTTTAAGACCACAATTTTATAAAAATGTAATTAGTGGAATCGATTTAACAAAAGTTGTATATGATGAATTAGAAAAAGAAATTGAAAAAAACGAAGATGAAGAACAAAAAGAAATAATAAATGTTGCATTTACAACTATAAAGGAAGTATTTGATAAAGAATGGATGGATGAAACTACTTCTGATTTAATTGATGATTTATTTTTAATGTTAAATGATCCAGATTCTGAAAAGGTAGTTGAAATTGATTTTTCTGATAAATATTTAGAATTTGAAATAGCATTAAAAGCTAATTTAAGAGAATATATTGATGAGAACATTGAAGAAAATATTAGTGATACTGAAATAGATGGATTTGTAGATTCATTTATGGACCAATTCGAGATTTTAAGTGAGAAAACTTATTCTATTAATATTGCAGATATTTTTGAATCTAATGATATATCTGAACTGATTGAACAATACAATGAATATGGTATTTATGTTTTATATGGACCATATGTCGTGTTGTTTATATTATGTTTATTAATGTTGTTAGTTGGTGGTTTAAAGAGGGGAATGAGATGGATATCTACTAGTATGATAATACCAAGTATATTGTTTGTTTTGGTGTTCTTGGTTGGTGGATTATTTATGATTAAACCATTAATGTTAAATGCTGCTTTAGAGACTGAATTTATTAGTGCGAATATGGTTGATGTAATGTTTAATAATACGTTATTCTCATTCTTGTTATTTCCTGTAATATTTCTTGTAATTGCTATTATTATTAAGATTATATTTAGGAAGCCTAAGGAAGAACCGGTAATTATTGATTCTGGTAATATTGTAAATCAAGCTCAATTATAAAAAAGTGTTTATTTATTTTATAATTGTGTTATAATAAATATATAAAATAATAGGAGGTTGTATGAAAAAGTTAATTTATGGTTTACTAATTGCGTTTGTAGCGTTGTTATTTACTGGATGTGATAAGACTGAAAATAAAGAAGAGGAATATGATAAAACTTTAAGTTGTTTATTGCAATATGATAATGATCAAGGTAGTATTGATTATAAAGTGTATTATAAAGATGAAGTTGCTAAAAAGGTTGTACACAAGAATTATATTAATGTACCAGTTAGTGAAGATGTACCTTTAGATGCATTTTATCAATCATATACTGAACAATATGCTGGGATTAATGATGATCATAAGTATGAAGTAGTTGTTACTAAAGAAGGATCAGCTGCAATTGGTTTAGCATATGTATTTGAATTTGATAAAGTAGTAGACTATGATGCTATTGAAATGTCTTTTGTATTAGAAAACGACTATAATATTGAAGATTATAAAACGTTATTAACTAGTCATGGATTTGTTTGTGAAATTAAATAGAACTTAGGTTCTATTTTTTTTATAAATATATTGAAAATATAAAAAATATAGTGTAGAATGTAATAAGTCAATCGTTGTGTTACAAGTTTATACACTATATTTTTTTGTAAAAAGTAATTGCTTTTTAAATTAATATAATGTAAAATGAAATAGTCAAACTTTTTTGACTTAAATGGGCTTGTAGCTCAGTTGGTTAGAGCGCACGTCTGATAAGCGTGAGGTCAATGGTTCAAATCCATTCTGGCCCACCATTTATGCCTCAATAGCTCAGTTGGTTAGAGCACTTGACTGTTAATCAAGGGGTCCTAGGTTCAAGTCCCAGTTGAGGCGCCATTATATTTGGCCTGTTGGTGAAGTGGTTAAACACACCGCCCTTTCACGGCGGCATACATGGGTTCAAATCCCGTACAGGTCACCAAATAATAAATAAATCACTCTTTGAGTGATTTTTTATTGAGTAAAGT
>JAQVSJ010000026.1:0-3348 GCA_028700595.1 Bacilli bacterium
TCAGATACAAACATAGATAATGTATTATAATTATTTAAACTCTTATATTTATCTAGTATATTCAAATATGAAGTAAGATGATTTAAATCAAATTTATTACTATTTGTTATTTTACCATAACATATTGCTCTATCTTTTTTATTAAAAAATTTATTTATATATTCTTTATTATCATCTGTTTTTTGAATTAATACATTATCAAATACAATAGTATCATCTTCTTTATATCCCATAATTAAGAATGTAGGATATGTTTTTGTAGATGTTAGACGCATTAAACTTCTACATACTCCTTCTGTAAGTATTATTTTTTGTTCTGAAATTTCAAATAAATCTCTATCATTTAATGAATTATAATCTGCATTCTTATTACTTATTCTTTTAATTATTTCTTCTTTCATAATCTCTCCTAATTATTTGGATTAAATACATTCCCTATAAATAATATAGAATTAGTATCATAATCTATTATTCCTAATATATATGGTTTGTTTATTGTTAACATTATTGTATCCATAATCGCAGTGTTCTTCATTTCTACTTTTGTCATAGCAGCAGCTTCTGTACCCTTCTCATCTATTGCTAAATATGTTTTATGAAGAACATCACTTATGCATAATCTTTCTTGTAGTGCCGTATCTGATAAATTAGAAAAGTCGGCATTAGTAAATGCACTAGTCATACCCATATTTTTTAATACATCTACTAAACTCTTCTCATATTCTAATTTAACTTTTGGCATAGTTAAATTAACTATCTTATTATTTGATTTCATTGAATTAATTATATTGTTTAAATATTCTTTAGTTAAATCTATATCACTAATACTATATTTAGGTAATATTACAAACATAGCAGTTTCTTTATCTTTATATGGTAATAATACACTTTGTAATGAATCATCAATATAATATCCTAAGGTGTCTTCTTTATTCATCATTTGTACATTAATAGTATCTTGTATACTATAGAATTTAGAATCAAATGTATTGTTTTTTAAAAACGGATTTTCCCAATCTGATTTAAAATATATTGTATTAATTAAATACATCATTGTAAGAGGATCTATATCATCATCTATTGCTGTTTTAATCTTTTTATTAGTATTTTTACTTACCCAATTATTAATTGTCTTCTTAGCAGTATTATCAAACTTTAAAGATGATATAAATGCTCCATAATAATCTTTATTGTTATTTAAAAAATCATCTAATACATGTTCTGCATAAGTATCTCTAATCCATATAGAATTAGCTATATTAAACTCTGTTTCTTTATAACTTAATAATTTATATTGCAGATCCCTTAAAAGTACATTAAACGCCTCTAAATCAACATTACCAGCATTTAATACATAATCCATCTCTTGTTTAGTTAATCCATTAGAACCATTATAAACCATGCCTAACGCTATATAAACACTTAATGGTGATATAAACATATTCTTATCTTCTAACAAGTCATTATATAGAGATATAGAAAATGAATTTAGCATATCAACTGCATCTTCATCTATATTATCTACTTCAACATAATTACTTAAATATCCGTTTGTATTTGAAATAACATTCATATTAGAATTAAAACATCCAGATAATAATAAAATAAGAACAAATAAAATAATCTTTTTCATATTAACTCCTTTTTTATATTATAACACAAATAATTTTTGACACATTAATAATTAAGTGCTAGTATATAATCATTATTTAAGGAGGATGTATGAACAAATTTGAAGAATTTAATTTACAAATAGAAGAATTAATGAAAGAGAGAGAAATTCTAAATAAAGAACAAAATAAAGCAGTAAAAGAAAATATAGAATTAACTGAAAAATGTATACAGTCATATGAAGATCTTGACTTTACTGTAATTGAAAAAAGACATTGTACTTTATGCAATACTGAATTTGAAGTAGATGAAAATTCAGCACAATGGTATTGTAATGAATGCAAAGAAAAAATTAAAATTAAAAGGAGAAATAAATAAATGTCAAAGAAAAATTATGATTTAATTGAAGAAATTGATTACAATATAGGATATACAATAGCTAAAAAAGAATATGAAAAAGAAAAAAAAGAATTAGAAGAAAATAAACAACTTTTAGAAACAAAAAAAGAACTTTTAAAAAAAGAACTAGAGAAATGTGAAAAAGATTTAAATAATGTAAATGATTCTATTTATCAATTTAATTTTGTTAATCCATTAGAAGATTTTTATAACGATTTTCTTACAAAAGATGAAATAGTAGTAAAAAGAAAGAAAAGGAAATGATTTAATCATTTCCTTTTTATCTATACAAATCTTGTAAATTACTTCCATCTAAATTCATATTTCTTGTTATTGCTATTAACTTGTTAAAACTTGAATCTTGATAATAATCTAATACATAAATCTTATCATTTAATATATTAACATAAAAACCATAAGAATAAGAATCATATACTTTTAAATCATTTAATCCATCTATACTAATAGTATATATAGAATAATCCCATGAATAAGTAGAATAATCAAATTCACCATAAGTTACATAAGTTAATATATTGTCATATGAATTAATTCTATTAATATCAGTTCCATCAGATGCTCTTATAGTCTTAATGTCAGTTCCATCTTCTTTACAAGATTTAATATTATCGCTTTGATCTAAATATATAATTCTACCTTTACCAATTATAAATTGATCAATTTTATCACTCAATATTTGTTCTTTATTAGTACCATCAACATTAGCTCTATACATATAATTATTAGAATCCATATAATATAATTTGTTGTTAAATACTACACTCAATCCATTAGCACTTACTCCACTAACTATTTCTTCTTCATTACTACCATCTAAAGATGCTCTATATATTGAAGATATTTGAGAATCATAATCTGCTTTTCTAGAATAATATAACCAATCATTATAGAAATTCATATTAACTGTATATTTATCAATTAAATGCTCTAAATCACTACCATCAGTCTTACATCTATATAATGTATAAGTAGCATCAATAGAAGTTCCTGCATTACCAGAAAAATATAACCATCCATCATTAACTGCAAAAGACCAACCAAATCCATCAAATATTGTTTTTATATTTCCAGTACTCTTATCTTTTAAATATATATGCGGATTACCATTTGTATCAAAACTAGAATAATATTGATTATCACCATCATCAAAGAAATATTGACCATTTACAATATTACCTAAATCATCTTCTTCTACTCCTTGAGATACTAAAGAAGATTGCAATTCATCAATCGTTTTTTTAACCTCTTCTTTACTACAACCTGTAAATAACAATAAAATTAAAAAAATAAATAATATTCTTTTCATATATTCACTCC
>JAQVSJ010000026.1:3448-8676 GCA_028700595.1 Bacilli bacterium
AATAAAAAAAGATAGTATTACTATCTATAAATCATACTGGTGTCCCCTGAGGGATTCGAACCCACGACCCAAAGATTAAGAGTCTTTTGCTCTACCAGCTGAGCTAAGGAGACATTATTGGTGGAGAATAAGGGACTCGAACCCTTGACCCTCTGCGTGCAAGGCAGATGCTCTAGCCAACTGAGCTAATTCCCCAAAATGCAATAATATTATAATGTATATTTTAAATTATTACAAGTGTTTTTATAAAAAAGAACTAATAATATTAGTTCTATTTACATAAGTTATTTATATTATAATTTATTTTTTTCCTAACTTTATTTCCTTGTTCTACACTATTATGATTATTTCTAATTATTTCTTCTACTGCATCTCCTTTTACCATATTTTCTGCAAATATATAATAATCATCTTGTAATTCTAAATTCTTAGTACCTATACTTAATAAAAGTGATGCTCTAATTGATTTACTATACATATCCTTTTCAAAACAATTTACTAATGTTGCATATGATATCAAAGTAATAGCTTTATCAAAATCAGGCATATCAATCCTATCTATCTCCCTAGCTACTACAACATATTTTAGTTGAACATCCTCGGGTTTATTTTTAATAAAACAAATATTTAACAACTTATTTTTTAAATTATTATACGTATCATTCAAACAATTCATTTCCTGTCTAAGTTCTTCTAACTCTCCACATCTTTCACATACTTTTGAAATATCAATTTTTTCTCTTTTATGGATACTCTTTGATACTTTATCATATATTTCTATATGAGCCTCCTTTAAGTCTTTTTCTCTCAAATCAAACATATTCTTTTTCCTTTCTTTTATGTTGAATTTTATAAGCTTTAATTAAATTACTCGCCAAAGTAATTGTTGTAACAATGCCTATTCCACTAGGCACTTTTGTTATTAATTTACACTTATTAATAACATTATCATAATCTATATCTCCACATATCTTATTATTTAATTTATTAATTCCAACATCTATTAATATACTATTATCTTTAATCATATCTATTTTTATATATTTGGATTTTCCTATAGCACTTATTAATATATCTGCTTCTTTTGTATATTTAGTTATATCTTTAGTTTTAGAATGACATATAGTAACAGTAGCATCTTTTTGTAACATCAATTCATATAATGGTTTTCCTACTAATTCACTTCTTCCTAATATTACTACATTCTTACCTTTAATACTTATTTTATAATAATTAATTAAATCCATTATTCCTTTTGCAGTACAAGGTATAAACATTGGTGTTTTATTAAATAGTAATCCTTTATTTATAATAGTAAGTCCATCTATATCCTTAATTGGTTCAATTGAATTAATAATAGCGTCTTTATTTAAATGTTTATATATTGGTAATTGTACTATTATTCCATTTATATTATTATCTATATTTAATTCATTAATTTTATTAATTATATCTATTTCTTTTACTTTCTTATCATATTTAATAATATTATATTTAAAATTAAGTTCTTTAAATAATTTCTCTTTATTCTTTAAATATATACTACTAGCTTCATCTTTACTTAATGATATTATTACTATACTTGGATAAATCTTTTCTTTCTTTATTCTCAATTTTATATAATCTACATATTTAACACAATCTAATTTCATTGCAAAAAAAGAAGAATTACTTCTTCAATTTCCCTTTAGACCCATTAAAATTCTCTAATATATTAGAGTTAAATGAATAAGTCTTTTGATTTCTCTTTTTATAATTATTAATAGCTATATTAATAACTTCATCTAATAATTGAGAATAAGTTTTATTAGTTTTATCCCATAAGTAAAATGACATAGATCCTGGAATAGTATTTATCTCATTAACATATATTTTATTAGATTTTTTATCTAATAAATAATCAACTCTAACTACTCCACTAGCATTTAATATTCTAAATACTTTCTTAGTTAAATCTTTAACTTCGTCACTTAATTTAGAATCAATTCTTGCAGGTATAACTCTATGAGCAGAAACCATACCTTTAGAACTTCCTTTCTTAGTACCAATATATTTATCTTGATAACTTAAGAATTCATCTTTACCCATTACTTCTTCAATTTCACTAGTTTCTACATATTCATATGTACCCAAACCACTACAATTAACTTCTAATAAATTTTCTACACATTTTTCCACTAATATTTTATTATCATATTTAATTGCTTCTTCAATTGCTTTTTCTAATTCATCTTCATTCTTAGCTCTATCTATTCCAATACTTGAACCTAATTTAGCAGGTTTAACAATAACTGGATATCCAAGCTTATTTATTCTCTTTTTAATACTTTCAGGATCATCAATATATTCAGAATCAAAGAACCATTCATATTTAACTACAGGTATATTTTCTGATTTAAATATTTGTTTCATAAATACTTTATCTTGACCAACTACTGAAGCATATAAATTACCTTCACAATATGGAACTCCTATTAATTCTAAATAACCTGCTAGAGTACCATCTTCTACATTAGCTCCATGTACTATTGGCAATATTAAATCAACACAATCTACTATATTTTTTAATCCTTTTTTATTTTGCAATATAAATAAATCATCTTTATTATAAAGAACTACATTCTTAGCATATTTCTTAATATTATACATTTCTCTATATACTTCTAGATTCATTAACATCTTACCAGTATACCATTCTCTTTCTTTAGTTATATATATTGGTACTATATCATATTTTTCCTTATCTAAAGATTTCATTGCTTGTACTGCAGAAATAATACTAACTTCATGTTCTACAGATTCCCCACCAAATATTACTCCTATTTTTAATTTCATACTTCCTCCTAATTAAATAAATCTGGTAAATCATTTTCTAATAACACATAAGTTTCCTTATCTTTAATTTTATGTATTAAACTAAATGCATCTTTAACATCTTCTAATATATGTACTTTATCAAACTTTTTCTCTCTTAATCCTTCTTGTATAGCTTTAGTTTGATTATCACCTATTAATATAGCTTCATCACAAGAATCCGCAATATGTTCTCCTAACTTCTTATTTAATTCATATTGCATATCTCCTAATTCAACCATTCCAGGTGTTACTACAATCTTCTTTCCGGGCATCATCTTTAATACATCTAATGCCATCTTAGATCCAATAGGATTAGAATTATATGCATCATCTATATATATTATATCATTAACTCTTTTTAATTCTAGTCTATGTTCTACAGGTTTTACTCTCTTTACAGCAATTATTAACTGTTTTTTATTAATTCCTAACTCAAAACCTAGAGCTATTGCTGCTAAAATATTATATACATTTGCAAAACCAAGTAACTTAGTTTCAAAATTATACTTTTGTTTATCGCCTTTAAATATAACGTCAAATGTAGTTCCTATGTTAGATACTTTAATATTCTCAGCTCTAACATCTACATCTTTATTATCAATACCAATATATATAATTTTACATTTATTCTTTAACTTATAACTTAATTGTAATTCATCATCACCATTAAGTACTCCTACTCCATCTTCAGGTAAACTTTCAATTAATTCGAATTTCCCTTTTTGAATGTTTTCTTGAGAACCAAAAGTTTCTAAATGAGCAGCACCTATTTTAGTAAGTATTCCATACTTAGGATGAACTAAATCACATAATTGCTTAATCTCTCCTACTTTATAAGCTCCCATTTCTGCTATAAGAATATCATTAAACTTATTTAAATGATTATTTATAGTAATTATCAATCCATATGGAGTATTTAAATTCTTAGGTGTTGGTAATGCATTATATTTAACATTTAATATATCACTTAATATATTTTTACTACTTGTCTTTCCGTAACTACCAGTAATACCTATTACTTTTAAATTATTCATTACTTTTAACTTCTTCATAGCTTTTCTCTTAAATGAGAAATATACATACTTTTCTATAGGAATATTAATCTTTTGAACTAACAATACAATTAAATATTGAAAATAACCCATTATAACTAATAATACTTCAGAATTAATAATACTTAATAAAAAGTATAATGCTACTCCATACAAAATAAATACAGTAAATAATAATCTCTTTATTCTAGCAGTTACTACTAATGGTTTTTTAACACTCTCTTTTTTATGAGAAATATAATTAATAACAAATACGAATAAATATATAACTGCAAAAGAAATTGCTAAAACAGTGCTATTAAAACCTAGAAAATACAAAACTATTACTATAAATGGTAATAAATCATATTTAAACATAACTTTAACAATATTCTTAATTAACCATTTACAATATCTTCTATTTTCATCATATAAATTTTGTTGAAGCATATGTAAAGACTTCTTAGTTCTTAAAAATAAGTACATTAAAAAAGGTACAATATATAAAAACATATTTCCTCCTACTTAATAAAAGCTTTAATAACTTCTACAGTTTGATCTAGTTTTTCAAGATATGCATAATGTCCACAACCCTCATATTCAATTAATGCTGCATCTTTCATCTTATTTTCTGCTTCCTTAGCATCTTCAATATTAGCAGCCATATCATTACTACCCCATATTAATAATGTTGGTTTTTCAATCTTATAAAGATTATCACTAATATCTTCATTTACAATATTAACTAAAGTATCTCTCATTACCTTACTAGCTCTTTTATAATCGCTAGATCCAAATAATTGTTTTCCAAATTCTTCTAATTTATTCAATATTGGTATTTTCTTTAAAAATTTAAAAAACCTACTCTTCAAACTATTTCTCCTATCTTTTCTTTTAAAAGGAGAACCAAGTAATACCAATCTATCAATAGCATTCTCAGATGAATATACAATAGACACACTTCCGCCAAGAGAATGACCTACCATTATTGGATCTTTAATCTTTAATTCTTTCAATACTTCTTTAACTATATTAGCATAATCATATATAGTAAAAGCTTCTTTTGGTTCCTCACTATCACCAAATCCAGGAAGATCAATATTAGTTATATAACATTCAGATTCTAACTTCTTACCAATTAAATCCATCATACTAATATTTTGTCCCCATCCATGTAATAAAACTACATCCTTTTTCTTTTTATTACCATATTGAACATAATTAATTTTTAATCCCTTGATTTTCATGTAATCACCTAATAATATCTTAACACTTATATTAAAAGGTATCAAGAAAAAAGATTCACATAAGTGTGAATCTATTCAACTGGAACTTTTACTA
>JAQVSJ010000005.1:0-25319 GCA_028700595.1 Bacilli bacterium
AATAGAATTCCATATAACGTTTTAAATAATCTTAAATCTCCATTAGAAGGTTTATATGTTATTTCATCTTATTTTGGTCCAAGACCTAGTATAGGAGATTTTCATAAAGGTATTGATGCTTTTTACATTGATGGTGGTGATGACTATGTATATTCTGTTGGTTTGGTTCCTGGAACGGTTGTTGATGTAGGAAGAAGTTATTTTGGTGGAGAATATGTAAAAATTAAATATGTAATTGACGGTGAAGAATATTATACTTTTTATTGTCATTTAAAAGAAGGCTCTATAACAGTAGAAATAGATCAAGAATTAAATGAAAGACAAGTTATTGCAAAAGTAGGTAATACAGGTATGATGCCTGGAGGAAAAACACAAGTTGGAAAACATTTGCATTTTCATATATCTAAAGGTGATTCTGATGATATTAAAGATTTTTATAATCCTGTAGATTTATATATGAATGCTGCAAATTATACTGATCCATGTGGTGGTAAATAATAGTTTTATCTTGAATAATATGTGCTTTATTGATATTATATAGTTATTGGATTTGTTAGGAGGAATAGTTGTGAAATTAAAATTTAAAGCTCAACCACAAGATTTATTATATTTTGTCTTGTTTTGTATATTTTTACTTTATGTAGTAGCTTTAGCTATATTAAATTTATCTGAATTTTCTAGAACTAGTACTTTTTATGGATTAAATCCATTGGAAGCTTTTTCTCCTGAATATATTGCATATACTATTATATTTTATATAATAGCATTTTTAGGTATATTTTTAGTCGTATCTTCTTATTTTTTTGAAAGAGAAAAAGGAGTAGGAATAAGTACAAGTAATAAGAAATTTGAAGGTTTTGAAGATTTTGCAAAAGAGAAAGATATAATGAGTGCTATTGGTGTAAAGAGATTGTATCAACCTGACAAAGATTATTCTGTAGGTGGAATGCCTTTGTTTTCAAAAGGGAATGATACTTGGGTAGATGATGGTGAATCACATTCATTAGTTATTGGTGCTACTGGTTCTGGTAAAACTTATTGTATTGTAAATCCTTTAGTTAATATACTTGCTAAAAAAGGTGAATCAATGATTATTACTGATCCAAAGGGTGAAATATATGAAAAGAATGCAGAGATGTTAAAAGAAAGAGGATATAAAATAATTACATTAAATTTTAGAGATCCTCAAATGGGACATGCTTGGAATCCTTTAACATTACCTTATGAATTATATAAAGCAGGAAATAGTGATAAATCAAATGAGTTATTGAGAGATTTAGCAATTAATATATTACATGAAGAAAAAACAGAAGATCCATTTTGGCAAAATACAGCTGCTGATTTTTTCACAGGATTAGCACAAGGCTTATTTCAAGATGCAAAGGAAGATGAAATTAATTTAAATTCAATAATTTTAATGTTAACAACAGGTGAAGAAAAGTTTAATACATCTACTTATATTAAAGAATATTTTGCTATTAAAGATCCTTCTAATCCAGCATATATAAATGCAGCTGGTACAATTAATGCTCCAAATGAAACAAGAGGAAGTATAGTATCTGTATTCAGACAAAAAGTAAATATATTTGCTATGGCAGAAAATTTATCTGAAATGTTATCACATAGTGATTTTAATATGTTAGATATAGGTAAAGAAAAAACAGCAGTATTTTTAGTAATACAAGATGAAAAGAAAACATATCATGCTTTAGCAACAATATTTATTAAGCAATGTTATGAAAGTTTAATAGATGCTGCTCAAGGTAATGGTGGTAAACTTGCCATTAGAACTAATTTTATTCTTGATGAGTTTGCAAATATGCCTCCATTAAAAGATGTTACTACAATGATTACTGCTGCTAGATCAAGACTTATTAGATTTAATTTGATAATTCAAAACTTTGCACAACTAGATCAAGTATATGGTAAAGAGAATGCTGAAACTATAAAGGGAAACTGTGCAAATACAATATATTTATTAAGTAGTGAATTACAATCACTTGAAGAAATAAGTAAACTTGCTGGTGAGAAGAAGACTAAGAAAAAAGATAAAGAAGAAGTTAGACCTTTAATAACTGTAGCTGAATTACAAAGGCTTAAATTTAAAGATTCTATTATATTAAAACATCGTTGTGCTCCTTTTAAAACAACAGTTAAAACAAATGATGAATATAATTGGAATATACCTAATTATCCTAAGGCTACATATATAAAGAGGGAAAAACAACAAATTAAATTATTTGATTTAAAAGAAATGGTTAAAAGTAAAAAAATGAATAATTTATTTGGGGTTATTGATGATCCTATGAAATTTAATAGACCTTCAATTAATAATGTTGAAAACAAACAGTCTCCTTTTGAAAATGAAAACTTTAATTTTGATGATTTAATTAAAAAGATAGATCAAAAGATTGAGGAATTAGAAAAAGAAGAAAAAGAAAAATCATTGGTTGATTCTAAAGAAGAAAAACAACAAAATGAAAATGTTATTAAAGAAGAACCAAAAAACGAACCTAAAGAAGAGGAAGTTATTGTTAATCCTGATATTGATAAGATTATTGATTCTATTGAAGAAGAAGATAATACTGATGATCAATTCTTTGACGATTTTTTCTTTGATGAATAGGATACACTGTGGTGTATCTTTTTTTAATTAAATATATTATAATTATATAGGTGAATGTTAATGCACGAAATAATTGAAATAATAAAGCAATTAATTATAGAGTTAGGACCTTTTGTTGGGTTTTTGGTTATAATTATAGAATCAATATTTCCAATATTACCTTTAGGTTTATTTATATCTTTAAATATGTTAGCGTTTGGTAATATGATTGGATATATAATATCTTTAATTGCAACAATAGCTGGATGTTTGTTATCTTTTTATGCTTTTAAAAAAGGATTCAATAATATTTTATATAAACATATAAAATTAGATGGAAAAGTAGACTTGTTTTTAAAAAGAATTGGGAAAATAAAATTTAGAAATTTAGTGTTATTAATATCAATGCCATTTACTCCATCTTTTGCAGTTAATATTTCGGCAGGTTTAAGTAAAATGGAAGATAAAAAATTTATACTTGCAATATTAATAGGAAAACCATTTATGGTATTCTTTTGGGGATTTGTTGGTAAAACTATAATTGAAAGTATTAATGATCCTTTAATAATTTCAATTATATTGATGATATTATTATTGTCATACTTATTATCTGAGTTGGTTCAAAAAATATTAAATATAAGGGAGTGAAATAAATGGAATATATAATAATTGGAATATTAGTAATAATATTAATATTAGTAGTAATATCTTTGTTTAAAAACATTAATGAAAGTAATATTACTGAAAGATTAGGCAAGTTGGAAACTAGTATTATTAAAGAAGTTGGAGATTTTAAATCTGATTTAAGCAGAAATTTGTTTAATGATTTTGAATCTTTAAATAATAAGATTGAAGAAAGATTAAGATTAATAAATGATAAAGTAAGCGATAGATTAGATCAAAATTTTGAAAAGAGTAATAAAACTTTTATGTCTATTGTAGAGAGGTTAACAAAAATAGATGAAGCTCAAAAGAAAATAGATGCTCTATCAACTGATATTGTATCTCTACAAGCAATATTAACTGATAAGAAGAGTAGAGGTACTTTTGGTGAAGTTAGTTTGAAAAATATATTAGTTAATATATTTGGTGAAAATAATACTAAAATATATGAATTGCAGCATAAATTTGATAGCAATACTATTGCTGATGCTATAATTAAAGCTCCCGAGCCATTAGGATTAGTAGCTATAGATTCTAAATTTCCTTTAGAAAACTATTTGAATATGGTTGATAAAAATATTTCTAAGATTGAAAGAGAATCTTATGAAAAGAAGTTTAAAACAGATGTAAAAAAACATATAGATGATATATCAAATAAATATATAATACCTAATGTTACTTCAGATCAAGCATTTATGTTTCTTCCTGCGGAAGCTTTATTTGCAGAATTAAATGCTTACCATCAAGATATAATTAGTTATGCTTATACAAAGAAAGTGTGGATAACATCTCCAACTACTTTAATGGCAGTATTGACTGTTGTACAATCTGTTATTAAAAATTCTGAAAGAGATAAATATGCTTTAATAATTCAAAAAGAATTAGAGGGATTAAGTGTTGAATTTGGAAGATATAGAGAAAGATGGGATTCTTTATCTAGAAGTATTGACAAAGTATCTAAGGATGTAAAAGATGTTACTGTAACAACTGAAAAAATAAGCAATAAATTTGATTCTATTAATAGAGTAGAAGTAGATAAATTTATTGAAGTAAAAGAAAAAGATGACGAATAGTCATCTTTTAAAATACAATTAATAATGTTAATCCTAATAATAACGTATATATAGAGAAATAAATTAATTTTCCATTATTTAGTAACATTTTTCTAAACCATTTAAATGTATAATATGTAGCTATTCCAGCAATAATTGTGGCAATTAAATATGGAAACCACAAAGTATTTAGTGTTGGAGATTTAATTAAATCATTTACTCCTAATATCATTGATGCTAAGCTAATTGGTATATATAATAAAAAACTAAATTTTAATGCTGATTCTCTTTTTAAGTCTCTAGACATACCTGCAGATATTGTAGCACCACTTCTACTTACACCAGGTAATAATGCCATTATTTGATATAAACCAATTATTATTGAGTCTAGTATAGTTATCTTAGAATCATCCTTTTTACCTTTTATTTTTCTGCATATAAATACAAATGCAGAAGTCATTAAGAAAGATATCCCTAGTAGTTTCAAGTTCATTACTTTTGATATGCTATCTTTATATATTAATCCAAATATACCTGCTGGTATTGTTGCAATTATTAATAATAATGCATATTTAAAGTTTGATTGGTATTTTTTTTCTTTTGTTTTTATAAATAAGAAGAAATCTTTAATTATATTTATTAAATCTTTTTTATATAGTAGTAAAATTGCAACTAAACTACCAAAATTTACTAATATATCAAAATTCATATCATATAAGAAATTCATACCTAATAATTCTCTAAAAATAAATACATGTCCACTAGAAGAAATAGGTAACGCTTCTGTAATACCTTGT
Organism: Bacilli bacterium; assembly: GCA_028700595.1. Taxonomy (GTDB): domain Bacteria; phylum Bacillota_I; class Bacilli_A; order RF39; family UBA660; genus JAQVSJ01. The sequence continues at coordinate 5,118 of JAQVSJ010000005.1, forward strand.
ACTAAACCTAAAAAAGCATATTTTATTATATCCATATTATCACCAATCTTATTATACATTATTTTGTGTTTATTTGCGATTATTATATGTTAAGTTTACAAAAAATATAATATAATAAATTAAATAATGTTATAATAAATATATTAGGAGTGATATCATGTTGTTAGATTTAGTTGAATTATATAAAAAAGATTATATTGGTAAAAAAATAGTTGTTGAAGGATGGATTAAAAATCATAGAAAGCAAAAAGAATTTGGTTTTATCGATTTTTTTGATGGAACTTATTTTAATACTTTGCAAATAGTTTATGATAATAATTTATCTAGTTTTGAAGAAATTCAAAAATATAAAGTTGGTAGTTCTGTACGTGTTGAAGGTTTATTAATAAAATCTCCAAAGGAAGAACAATTGTTTGAATTAAAATTAGAAAAAATACAATTATTGGGTGATTGCCCAGAAACTTATCCAATACAACCAAAACAACATTCAAGAGAATTTTTAAGAGAGGTTGGATATTTAAGGGCTAGAACCAATTTATTTCAAGCTGTATTTAGAGTTAGAAGTATTGCTTCATATGCAATACATAAATATTTTCAAGATAGAGGATATATTTATTTTCATGCACCTTTAATAACTGGTAGTGATTGTGAAGGTGCTGGAGAAATGTTTAAGGTTACTACTTTAGATATTGATAATATAAAGGGTAAAGTAGACTATTCTAAAGACTTTTTTGGAAAGAAAGCATCTTTAACTGTTTCAGGACAATTGCAAGCAGAATCTTTTGCTTTAGCGTTTAAAAGAGTATATACTTTTGGACCTACATTTAGAGCTGAAAATTCTAATACAAAAACTCATGCATCTGAATTTTGGATGATTGAACCTGAAGTTGCATTTTGTGATTTAGAAGGTGTAATGAACATTGAAGAAGATTTTTTGAAATATATTGTAAAATATATTTTAGATAATGCTAAAGAAGAAATGGATTTTTTTGATAAATATGTTGAACAAGGTATTGTTAAAAAATTAAATAATTTAGTTAGTAGTAAAGCACAAAGAATAACGCATAAAGAGGCGATTGATATATTACTTAAATCAAATAAAAAATGGGAAAATATACCTTCTTATGAAGAAGATCTTGCAAAAGAGCATGAAAGATACTTAACTGAGGAATATTATAAATCACCGGTATTTGTTAAAGATTGGCCTAAAGATATTAAATCTTTCTATATGAGACTAAATGATGATAAAAAAACAGTTGCTGCAGTTGATTTATTAGTTCCTGGAGCTGGTGAATTAATGGGTGGTTCTCAAAGAGAAGAGAGATATGATTATCTTATTAATATGATGAAAGAAAAGAATGTTGAAAGAGAAGAACTAGAGTGGTACTTAAATTTAAGATTATTTGGAGGAGTTACACATGGTGGTTTCGGAATGGGATTTGAAAGATTGCTAATATATGTAACTGGTGTAGAAAATATAAGAGATGTTATACCATTTCCTAGAACTCCAGGTAATTGTGAATTCTAAAAAAAACTTCACTTATGTGAAGTTTTATTTTGCATTCATTCCACCATCTACTCTATAAGCTTGTCCTGTTATATAAGTTGAGTCATCTGATGCTAAGAATAATATTAATTTTGATACATCTTCATTTGAAGCATATCTGCCAAGTGGTATTAATTTTAAAAATTCTGTTTTAACTGCATCACCATTTCCTGGTAAAGATCCTTCTTCAATAGATCTCATCATTCTATTGTCTACTGGTCCAGGACAAACAGCATTAACTCTTATATTATATGGAGCTGCTTCTAATGCAGCAGTTTTTGTTATTCCTATTACTGCATGTTTTGATGCAACATAAGGACATAATCCTGGAGAACCCATAAATCCAGCTACAGAAGAAGTATTAATTATACTTCCGCTTTTTTGCTTTATCATTTGTGTCATTACATATTTTAATCCATAATAAACACCTTTAACATTTACATTTAATACAAAATCTAAATCTTCTTTATTAGTATCTACAATACTAGATACTTTTCCTTCTGTACCAGCATTATTAATAAATATGTCTATTTTTCCAAATCTTTCTACTGCTTTATCAACATAATATTTAACATTATCTTCTTTAGTAACATCTGCTTTTAACAGTATAGAATTATCTTTATTTAAATTTAAATCTTTAGATAATTCAGTTAATGCTTCTGAAGAAACATCTACTAATACAAGTTTAGCTCCTTTTTCTTTTAATTCTTTTGCAACTGCATGACCAATACCTCCACCGGCACCAGTTATTATTGCTACCTTATCATTAAACATATTTATCCCCTTTCTATACTATTAATATTTTAGCATTAAACTGAATATTTATAAATATAATATTTTTTTTATAGTAAATTATTGTAAAAAGTAGATTATTTAATTTTATTAGTATATAATGTACTCGGTGATAAATATGGAAAGATTACAAAAAATAATTGCAGAATCTGGCTATTGTTCTAGGAGAAAAGCTGAAGAGCTAATTAAGAATAACAAAGTAACTGTTAATGGTGATATAGTTAATATATTGGGTACAAAAGCTAATGTTGGTGACAATATAATTGTAGAAGGAAAAACAATATCAAAGGAAGATAAAGAATATTATTTGTTTTATAAACCAAGAGGAGTAATAAGTTCTACTTCTGATGATAAAGATAGAAAAACAATAATGAATTATTTTAATACTAACAAAAGATTATATCCTGTTGGAAGATTGGATTATAATACTGATGGTGCAATAATAGTTACAAATGATGGAGAATTTGCTAATATGTTAATGCATCCTAAAAATGAATTAGAAAAAGTATATATTGTTAAAGTAAAAGGAATTATAGATGGAGATGCTATTAGAAAATTAAAACAAGGCATTGTAATTAATAGAATTAAATGTATTCCTGATAAGGTTAAATTAAGAAAAGTTGATAAAATTAAAAAGTCATCTATTGTAGAAATAGTAATACATGATGGTAAAAATCATGAAGTAAAGCTCATGTTTGAAAGAATTGGATTTCTAGTAGATAAATTAAAAAGAGAAAGAATTGAATTTCTTAATCTTGATGGTTTAAATTCTGGTGAATATAGAAGAATAACTCCTAAGGAAATAAAGAAAATATATAGTTTAATAAAATAAAGAAAGAATAATTATTCTTTCTTTATTGCTTCTGTAGGACAATTTTCAATAGCTTCTATTGCAATTTTTTCTAATTCTTCAGTTAATTCAATTTTTTTAGCAATTGCTAAGCCATCTTCGTCAAAATCAAATAATTCATTTGATAAAGCAACACATGCTCCACATCCGATACATTTTTCTTTTTCAACCTTTAATGTCATAATTCACCACCTGAAATAAATTATATATATAATAGATTTAAAAATCAATTCTTTTATTTTAAAAAATGTAAAAATGTGTTATTATTATTTTAGGCGGTGATCATATGAAATCAAGAATGGAAAGGTATTCAGAAGGTAGAGAAATACCTAAGAGAACTGATAAAAATGCTTTTTTATATGATGAAATATATGTTCAAAAACACGATCCGAATAATAATGTAACAGTAATTGATAATGTTAATGAAATAGATATTAACAAAATAAAAGAAATGATAGGTAATAGGGAAGATTATAAAAAATTAAAACAGTATCAATCAATAAGTAATAAATTAGATGATGAAATTGAAATTAAAACAAAATATAATATTGATGAAATAGATTCAAAGAATTATGATATCAATGAAATAATAGCAAGAAAAAGAAGTAATCAAGGTTTAGATTATGAAAATGAAAAAATAAGAAAAATAACAGATACACAATACGATATATTAAGAGATTTAAATATTGAAAACCATGAAGAACTTAAAGAAAATCAAGATAAATTAGAAGATCTTATTAATACTATAGTCAAAGAAAAAGAAGAGTCAGTTAATTTTGTTAAAACAAATTTAGATTTTTTTGCTGATTTAAGAGAAACAGAACAAGAAAAAGAACTTGAAGATACTACTACAACTGTAGAAAGTAAAGAAATAAAAGTTGCTGAATTAGAACCAAAACAGAATACATTTTATTCATCAAATCAATTATTTACGAAAGAAGATTTTGAAGAAGAAAATAAAGTAGAAAAACCTAAAAAAGAAAAAGGAGATTTAATATTTAAAATAACAATTGGGATATTAGTAATATTAATAATATTAGTTCTAGTGTTTATTATATTAATTTTATAAAGCAGATATGCTTTATTTAATTATTAGGAGGAAATTATGAAAAATAATAGTATATTATTAGAAGATAAAGAATATGAAATAATTGAAGATGTTAGAGATGGTTTAGATTTGGATGAATTAAAAAATAAGTATACTGATTTTTTTTATCCTTATGATTATATAGTTGGTGATTGGGCTTATGGTAAATTGAGATTAAAAGGATTTTATGATGATAAAAATCCTATTAAAAAAGATATAAATAATATCAAAAATTTAAAAAAATATATTGATGAAAATTGTGCATTTAATTGTAAATATTTTGTTGTAAAAAAGGTATACAAAAATAAATAAAGATGTTATAATTAGATTGAAAAAGAATAAAGAGGTGTGATATGGAAGAGAATAAAAAGAAACTAATTGTTATTGACGAAAATGGTGCTGAAAAAGAAGCGGAAATTTTATCTACATTTAAAATTAAAGAGAGTGGTATAGATTATATTCTTTATACTTTAAATGAAATAGATGAAAATAATATGATAAAGATTTATGCTTCAAGATTAATTGATAATGGTGAATCATATTCGTTTGCAAATATTGATTCAGATGAAGAGTGGGCATCAGTAAAACAAGTAATGAAACAAATAGCAAATTCAGGAAAAAAAGAGTAGTTGGAGGTTTTAGTATGGAAAACACAATGAAGGAAATTCCAATTGAAATAGGAAGTGTTTTAGCAAAAGAATTTAAAAAAGAACAGTCTTCTAAAAATATTGTTAGAGCCAAAGTAGAAACTAGCGAAAACATAAAAACAAACAGTGAAAATATTAGTTCATTTTCTTTTCAATCAGAAAATAAAGTTGAGGAAAAGCCGGTAGCAATTCAAGTTGAAGAGAATGAAGAAAAACTAATTAATATCCCTGTTGTTGAGGAAGAAGTAGAACAAATCAAAGAAAAAACAGAACCTTCTGAAGATGTTTATGAAAAAACAAAAAATTATTTTACATATGATCATTTCGAGTTTGAAATGGATAAATTAGAAAAACAAAAATTATGTGATTCTAAAATAGCTCTTATTCCTTTTGAAAAAGCTAAAGAAATTAATAATACATATAATGAATATTTGCAAAAAAACAATAATTTAGACGAAGGATTCAACAAAGAAGAGGTTAATGAATTGATTGAAAAGGTTTCGAAAGAAAATAAACCTCTTACTTTCGAAGAAATAATGCAAAAACTTGAAGAAGTTGTTAATCAAAATGCAGAAGTTATGGTAAAATTAAAAAATTATGAAACTGAAGTAATTAAATTAAGAACTGCAAATGATAAATTAACTTTAGAAAATCAAGAAATTAAAAAAGAAAAAGATATTTTGAATAGAAGTGTTTCAGAATTGCAATCAGAAAAACAAAATTCAGATAGAGAAATACAAAATATGAAATCTACAAATGAAAAAATGCAATCTAAATATGAAGAAAAACTTCAAGCAGAAATTAATGCAAAAAATTCTGCGGAAGAACAAATTAAAAATCATTACGAGAAAGAATTAGAAAAAAAGCTACAATATTTAAATGCTATTGTTGAAAGAGCAAATGCTGTAACTGAACAAAATAAAGTTAAATAAGATTTAAAAAGATGTTAATAACATCTTTTTTTATGTTATAATTTTATATGATTATGTTAATAGAAAGTTGGTTTATATGAAAATATTATCAGTAAATTCAGGAAGTTCAAGCGTTAAATTAAAATTATTTGATATGCCTTTAGGAAGTGTTGTTGTAAGCGCTAAATATGAAAGAATAGGATTAGGAAATTGTGTAAGTACTATTATATATAAAGATGAAAAAATTGTTTCGGAAGTTATTTTAAAAGATCATTCTGATGCTTTAAATATGTTTTTAAAAGAATTAATAGATAGAAATATTATAAATAGTTATGACGAGATTGAAGGGATAGGTCATAGAGTAGTTCAAGGTGCAGATAAGTATAATTGTTCTGTTTTAGTTGATAATAAAGTAGTAGAAGATATTGAATCTTTTAATACTTTAGCTCCTCTTCATAATCCGGCTAACCTACTAGGGATAAAAGTGGTTAAAGGTATATTGCCTGATTCTAAGAATGTGGCAGTATTTGACACTGCTTATCATCAAACTATACCTCAAGAACAACATGTATATCCATTACCTTATGAATGGTATGAGAAATATAAAATAAGAAAATATGGATTTCATGGAATAAGTCATGAGTATTTAGCTGATAAGATTTGTGAAATAGTTGGTAATGATAATCTAAAAATTATAACTTGTCATCTTGGAAATGGTGTAAGTATATCTGCAATTAAAGATAAAAAGAGTATAGCTAACTCATTAGGTTTTACTCCATTATCTGGTGTTATGATGGGTACTAGATGTGGAGACATAGATCCAACTATTATACCTTATATTATGAAGTGCACTGATAAATCTGTAGATGAAGTTATGTATGATTTAAATAATAAAAGTGGTTTTTTAGGAATTAGTGGTATTAGTTCTGATTCTAGAGATATTATTAATGGTATTAAAAATAATAATGAAAGATGTATTTTAGCAGAGAAGATGTTTGTTGAAAGAATTGTATCTTATATTTCTTATTATTATACTTTGTTAGATAAAGCAGATGTAATTGCTTTTTCGGCAGGTATTGGTGAAATGACACCAAAGATAAGAAAGGATATAATAGAAAGATTAAAATGTTTAGATATATTTATTGATGAATCTGCAAATGAAACAGTAGGGGAAGTTAAAAAAATATCTAGTGATAATTCAAAAGTAATATGCTATGTAATACCTACTGATGAAGAATTAATGATTGTTAAAGAAACGTTTCAATTAATAGAAAGGTTATAAAATGTATAAAGAAATATATAAGTTAATTAAAAAATACGATAGTATTGTTATAGCAAGACATGTTGGTGTTGATCCAGATGCATACGGTTCACAAGTTGCTTTAAAAGAAATTATATTAAATACTTTTCCTAATAAGAAAGTATATGCAGTTGGTTCTGGTTCTGCTAGATTTAGATTTATTGGCGAACTAGATAAAGTTGATTCTGAAATATATAAACAATCTTTATTGATTGTATTAGATACACCAATTAAAAAAAGGATTGATATTGAATCTATTGATTTTTTTCCTGTTATAATGAAAATAGATCATCATCCTTTTGATGAGGTTTTTGGTGAATGTGAGTGGATAGATGATAAAGCTTCAAGTGCTTGTCAAATGATATATCAATTATGTGATAATAGTAAACTTAAGTTAAATAAATTTGCTGCTGAGAGATTATTTATAGGTATTATTGCTGATACAAATAGATTTTTATTTGATTATTCTAGTCCATATACTTTAAGAATAGTAGCAGATATTATTGAAAAGTATAATATAAATATTTCTGAGCTTTATTCTAGTTTATATATGAGAAATATTAGTGAGCTTAAATTGCAAGGATTTATATCTCAAAATATGAAAATAACTGAAAATGGATTTGGTTATATACTTATTACTGATGAAATGATTAAACAATATGGTGTTGATGCAGCAAGTGCAGGTAATATGGTAAATAATTTCACTTATGTTGATGAATTAATAGCTTGGGCAACTTTTTCTGAAGATATTAAACAAGATTTAGTTAGAGTATCTATTAGATCAAGAGGACCTGTTATTAATGAAGTTGCAAGTAAATATGGTGGTGGTGGCCATAAGTTAGCTAGCGGCATTAAATTAGATAGTTTTGACAATGCTGAAGAAATAATAAATAGTTTAGACAATATATGTAAGGAGTATAAAGAATCACAAAAGCAATAATTTGCAAATAAAATTATGTTTTGTTATAATTTATATGGTGATATTATGAAAATTACTAGTGTTGAGTTACCATCGGTTGCCATAAGACAAAGTCAATATCCAAGTGATACTTTGCCTGAATTTCTTGTAGTTGGACGTTCTAATGTTGGCAAAAGTAGTTTTGTTAATACTTTAACAAATAGAAAAAATTTTGCTAGAGTATCTAGTAAACCAGGTAAGACTCAAACTTTAAATTTTTATTTAATAAATAGAGATTTTTATATTGTTGATGTTCCTGGATATGGTTATGCTAGTGTTAATAAAGTTAAACAATTGAAATTTGGTAAAATGATAGAAGATTATTTGGAAAACAGAAAATGTTTAAAAGAAGTATTTATGCTTGTAGACTCAAGGCATAAACCTTCTGAAGATGATGTTTTAATGTATAACTTTTTAAAATATTATAAACATAAAGTTAGAGTAATAGCTACTAAGTCTGATAAGTTATCTGTTAATCAAAAGGATAAACAAAGAAAGATAATTACTAATACTCTTAATTTAGATTCTAAAGATGATGTAATATTGTTTTCAATTATTACTAAAGATGGTAAAAAGGAAGTACATTCTTGTATTGAAAAATATTTAGATTTTATAGATGACTAAGTTCATCTTTTTCTTTTTTTATGTTATAATTCTAATGATTCTGGAGGTGTATTATGAAAATTCCCGTAGTGGCTTTAATTGGAAGACCTAATGTAGGCAAATCTACTTTGTTTAATAAACTGGTTGGTAAAAGAATATCAATAATAGAAGATACACCTGGAGTAACTAGAGATAGAATATATGGAATGGCTGAACACAAAGGAATTAAATTCCATTTAATTGATACTGGTGGTATTACTTTGAATAAAGATGTTTTTAATGAAGATATAAGATTACAAGCTCAATTAGCAATTGATGAAGCTGATTTAATATTGTTTGTTGTTGATGGAAAAGATGGAGTTACTTCTGAAGACATATTAATTAGAGATATTCTTAGAAAAAATAATAAAAATATAATAGTTTTAGTTAATAAATTTGACAATAAAGAATCTAAAGAAAATATGTATGATTTTTATGAATTGGGTTTTGAAAAAAATATGTATGTAAGTTCAGAACATAATGTTGGTATATATGAATTGTTAGATGAAGTTGTTAGTAATTTTGATTATAATAATGAAACACTATATGAAGAGGATGTATTAAAATTTTGTGTTATTGGAAGACCTAATGTTGGAAAAAGTAGTTTGGTTAATTGTATATTAAACGAAGAAAGATCTATTGTTTCTGAAATATCTGGAACTACTAGAGATTCTATTGATACACCATTTGAATATAATAATAGAAAGTTTGTAGTTATAGATACTGCTGGCATTAAAAAGCAAGGAAAAGTATATGAAAATATAGAAAGATATAGCATATTAAGATCTTTAAAAGCTATTGATAGAAGTGATGTTTGTTTAGTAGTTATTAATGCTGAAGAAGGTATAATTGAAGTTGATAAACATGTAGCTGGTTATGCAATTGAAAGTGGTAGAGCTGTTGTATTAGTAGTAAATAAATGGGATAAAGCTAAAAAAGATATGATTACTTTTAAAAAAGAATTAAGAAATCATTTCCCTTTTGTTGAATATGCTCCAATAGTATTTTTATCAGCATTAACTAAAAAAAGAGTGGGTACTTTAATGCCTGAAGTTATAAAGGTTTATGATAACTGGAATAAGGAAGTAAAGACTAGTACTATAAATAATATTATTGTTGATGCTTTGGCACTTAATTCTCCACCATCTTATAAAGGTAGAAGATTAAAAATATACTATGTAAATCAAATTGAAAATAAACCACCTAAGTTTTTATTTCAGGTTAATGATAAAAAATTAATACACTTCTCATATGAAAGATATATAGAAAATAAAATAAGGGAGTCTATTGATTTTGAAGGAACACCTATAGTAATGGTTTTTAAGAATAGGGGAGAAAAATAGAGATGTTAATTTAACATCTCTTTTATTTTGCTTTCAAATTCATTTTTTATATCATTTAATCTTTGTTCTGTCTTAGCTTCAAATCTAAGTGTTAAATCGGGTCCTGTATTTGATGCTCTTACTAGGGCAAAACCATCATCAAATATTGCTTTACAACCATCTATATCTAAATATTGATATTGTTTTTGTATGCAGTATTTTTTAATTTCTTCTACTATCTCAAATTTTCTAATTTCATTTGTTGCTACTTTTATTTCTGGTGTAGAGTAATATTTATTAATTCCATTTAGCAAATCACTAGTTTTCATATTTGTATTAGATATTATTTCAATTAATCTTAATGATACATAGATTCCATCATCATATCCAGGGAATTTATCATTAAAAAATATATGTCCTGATAATTCTCCACCAAATAATATGTTTTCCTCGTATATTTTAGCTCTCTGATAAGAATTTCCTGTTCTATTTTCAATAGGTATACCACCAAGTTTAATTATTTCATCTTTTAAACTTTTTGAACATTTTACATCATATAGTATTCTTTTATCTTTTAAATTATTAATTATATTTCTTATTATTATTATCATTATATGGTCTACTGGAATTACATTACCATTTTGATCTACCATACCAATTCTATCTGCATCTCCATCGAATGCGAAACCTACATCAGCTTTTGTTTGTATAACTTTTTGACTTAAGTGTTTTAAGTTATTTGGAACGCTTGGATCTGGATGGTGATTTGGAAATTCAGGATTTGAATCTGTAAATATTGGTATATATTCAATATTTAGTTTATTAAATATATCATCTACTATTATAGATGAAGTTCCATTTCCCGAATCTATTACTACTTTTATTTTTTTATTTAATTTTATATCTTTTGTAATAAAATTTATATAATCAGTATTTATATTTTTGTTGAATATTATTCCTTTATTTTTGCTAATATTTTGTTCTTTTTTCATTTCTTCTTTTATTTCTTGAATTTGTTTACCATAAGCATTATGTATACCATTTAATGATATTTTAAATCCATTATATTCTTTTGGATTATGAGAAGCTGTTATCATTATTCCTGAATCTATATTGAATAATTTCCAAGAAAAATAATACATAGGTGTAGTTACTAGTCCTATATTTATTACGTTTATTCCTGAATCAATTAATCCTTTAATTAGTTTTTCATGTAATAATGGAGATGAACTTCTATTATCGTGTCCAACTATTGTTTTATTTTTATTTTGATTTTTAATAATATTTCCAAATGTTAAACCTAATAAATATGCAAAATCACCATCTATTCCATCATTATATATTCCTCTTATATCATAAGATCTAAATACGTTGTCTTTTATAATCATATTATCACCAATTATATTATATCAAATAATATATTAAATATATATTTTATTTGATTTTTATATACATTTATGTAATATGATGTATAAAATGTGATTATTATTACTTTTTTATAAAAAAAAGGCAAAAACGCTTGATTTTATATGCTAAAGATGGTATTTTATAAATATGAGCATAGATAGTTTATGCTTAAGAAAGGGTAGGAGGTAATATTATGTCAAAAGCAGAATTAGTTGAATTCATGGCAGAAAAAACAGGTTTAACAAAAGCTGACTCAGCTCGTGCACTAGATGCATTCATGGAAGGGGTAACAAAAGGACTAAAAACACACAAGAAAGTAACTCTTGTTGGATTTGGAACTTTCGCTTCTAAGAGAAGAGAAGCTCGTACAGCTCGTAACCCACAAACAGGAGCACCTGTTAAGATTGCTGCAAGAAATGCTGTTTCATTTAAAGTTGGAAGCAAGCTTAAAGAAGCTGTAAACTAACATAAAAGATAAAGCTTATGCTTTATCTTTTTTTTATGTCTTGTTTTTGGTATAATCATTATGGTGAGTTATGCTTAAAAGAAGTTTAGAATTGTTAAAAAAACTCGAATCTAGTGGTTTTAAAGCATATATTGTAGGTGGATTTGTTAGAGATTGTTTTATTAAAAGACAATCTAGTGATGTTGATATATGTACTAATGCGAAACCTAAAGATTTATTAAATGTATTTCCTGATGCTATATTACCTAAAGAAAAATATGGATCAGTTACTTTATTATACAAAGGTATTAGATTTGAAATAACTACATTTAGAAAAGAAATAAGATATGAAAATAGAAAACCTATTGAAATAGAATATACTGATGATTTCGAAGAAGATATAAGAAGAAGAGATTTCACAGTTAATACTTTATGTATGAATAGTGATGGAGATTTAATAGATATATTAAATGGTAAAGAAGATATAAAAAATAGAGTTATTAAAGTAGTTGGAGATGTAAATAAGAAGTTTGAAGAAGATCCATTGAGAATGTTAAGAGCAGTTAGGTTTGCTACTAAATTAAACTTTAAATTAGATGAATCAGTTATTGCTGGTATAAAAAATAATGCTAAATATATTTTAAATTTATCTTATGATAGAAAAAAGGATGAATTAATAAAGATATTAGTATGTAATAATGCTAGTTATGGTATTAATTTGATTATTGATCTAGGTTTAGATAAGTACTTAGAATTAAGTAATTTAAATAAAATGATTATTACTGGAGATATATTAGGCATGTTGTCTCAATTAAATATTGTTAATATATATCCATTTTCTAATAATGAGAAAGAATGTATTAATAATATTAATAATATAGTTAATAAGAAAAGTATTGATAATGTAGATTTGTACAATTATGGATTATATGTTTGTCAAATAGCTGCAGACATATTGAATATTAATAGGAAGATACTTATAAGAGCTGAAAAGAAGCTCCCTATAAGGTCAAAGAGGGATATTTGTATATCAGCCGATGAAATATGTAATTTGCTTAATATAAGTCCAAATGGCATCTTAAAAGAAGTGTATAAATCACTTGAAAAAGAAATATTATGTGGTAATATATTAAATAAAAAAGAAGACTTAAAGAATTATATAATGAATAATTATTAAGGAGGATATATGAATAAGAAATTTATGGATTTATTAAAAATAAAAAATTATGTTGTTCCATCTTATTTGTTTACTAATTATTCATTATTAGGTGTATCAGATAAGGAGTTAATAATACTAATATATTTAATAAATAAAGAACAACCTTTAATATGTGATTATAAAAAAATATCTGAAGAAATGAATATAGATAAAAAAGATGTAATGACATGTATTAGTGATTTAAAAAATAAGGGATTATTAGAAATTAAGTTAGATAAAAATAGTGAAAGTAAATTAGAAGAATATATATTTTTAGATTCTTTATTTAGTAAAATATTTATTAATTTTATTGATAATGAAGATAAAAATGAAAAAAGTAATGTATATTCATTATTTGAAAAAGAATTAGGAAGAATAATGTCTCCGATTGAATATGAATTGATAAGTGGATGGATAAGTAATGGGTATAGTGAAGAATTAATATTAGAAGCATTAAAGGAAGCTGTTTTCTCTGGTGTAACAAATTTTAGATATATTGATAAAATATTATTTGAATGGAGTAAAAAAGGTATTAAGAGTAAAGATCAAGTGTTAAAAAGTAAAAAAGAATATAAAACCAATAAAGAAGAAAATGTTGATGTTCCTGATTATGATTGGTTAAATAATAATGAATAAAGTTATTAATTATTTAGATAAATTATATCCTAATCCTAAACCACAATTAAATAGTAATAATTCATTTGAATTTTTAATAGCTGTTGTATTAAGTGCTCAATGTACTGATGTTAAAGTTAATAAGGTTATTAAAGTATTGTTTGAAAAATATGATATTAATAGTCTAGCTTTTGCAAAGATTAGTGATTTAGAACAAATATTAAAACCATTAGGTATGTATAGAAAAAAGTCCATATATATTAAAAATATAGCTAATAAGATTATTGATAATAATTACATTATTCCTAATAATATGAAAGATTTAATTAAATTAGATGGGGTAGGTAGAAAAGTAGCAAATGTAGTAATGGCTCAACTATATAATAAATCTTGTATGCCTGTAGATACTCATATATTGAGAATATCTAAAAGATTAGGCATTGCAAATGATAAGGATAATGCTTATATTGTAGAAAAAAAACTAGTAACAGTATTTTCAGAAAGCAAATTAAACAAATTACATTTGCAGTTAATATCTTTTGGAAGACAAATATGTACTGCTAGAAAACCTAAATGTAGTGAATGTGAATTAAAAGATATATGTATATATGAAAAAAAGAGTTAATTGAAGTGAACTTTTAATGGTTCACAACAATAGTACTCTTTTTTTAACCTTCAATTGGATTGTTAACTGTTACTGTTCTATAAGCATAATATAATATGTTTTCGTGTGATATTGTATATTTAACTGAGTATGTTCCGACAGTATTTGTGAAATTACTTTCTTGAACTGGCAAATCCGTTTCTATGTTAGTAATTGTTTTATCACTTGGTGTAATAGATGTTGCAATACCATTTATGTATACTATAACTGAATATTCAATATATGGTGTTCCAACTGTAAGAATATTATTTGGATTGTTTACAGATATCGTAACTACATCAGGTTCTTCATGTTCATAAACAACTCCGATACCTTCTGAATTATTATCTTTGAATATAGACCAAGCTGTTTTAATTATATATGTTATTTCTCCATATTCTTCTGGTTTATTTATTGTTAATGTAGTATCAGTAGTTGTAGTTAAATACACTTCAATATTATCATCATTTTTATAATAAATATCATAACCTAATACACCTAATTCTGTAGAATTTATTTCTAGTTGTTCTTGTAAATAATCTTCCCAATCAGTTCCATAATGATTTTGGAAATAGTTTTCTAAATGTTCTAGTGTGTATTCTGTTGGTACAGGAACTGCATCCCAATTTAATGTAACAGTTGATGTATTTTCAGTTAATATTAAGTTTGTAGTGTTATTTAGTTGTTTATATCTTGTAGATACAGTTGTAGGTTCTGTTCCTCTTATAAAATATTCCGTTGATATCATTTCTGCTGGTGTGTACTGACTAGGTAATTTAGCGGGTATTGTATATTTTTCTATTGCAACAGAAGAAACACTTTTTGGTATAGAGAAATTTTTAGAAGAACCCTTTATCATTTCTGCAAATATTTGTCTTGATAATCTATTTTTTATCGTTGATGTAACATTAGCTTTGCTTATATAATTTTTATCTATTTTATCGTAACCATACCATAATGCCATTGAATAATCACTTGTATAAGCAACTGTCCATAAGTCATTAACAGCGTTGCTTGGTAAATTAAATGCTTTTATTGCGTCAATTCCAAAATCAGTAGTTCCTGTTTTAGCAGCAACTTGATATCCACTAACTCTCATACCGCTAGCTAAACCTGAATTAACAGACCAAACTAATGAATTAGATATTATATATGCGGTATAGTCAGACATTGCTTTTACTTTTGTTGGATTAAATTCAAATATTTCCCCAGTTTCTTTATATATAATCTTAGTAAATGAATAAGGTTCAATATAATAACCATTATTACCAAATGCAGCATAAGCAGCTGCCATTTCAAGTGGATTAGTACCATTATATGATCCTAGAGCATGTCCTTCGTGAACCTTTCCACCTTCAATTTCTGGATGCATACCTAATTTAGTAGCAAAATCTAATATATTCTTGTTATCTATTGCTTTAAAAGCTTTTAATGCTGGAATGTTTCTAGATAATCCTAATGATTCTCTTAGAGTTAATAAACCTTGATATTTCCCATCCCAGTTTTTAATTTGTATTCCGTTTGAATATTGTGCTGGTGGAGCATCTAAAAATGTTGTATATGTAGACCAATTTTCATATTCTATACCAGGACCATAATCATATATTGGTTTTGCTGTAGAACCGGGTTGCTTTTTAATCATTGTTGCAAAATTAAATACTCTTTCACCAACTAAATTTCTTCCTCCACCTATAGCAACAAGTTCCCCAGTTTTAACATTTGTAATTGCTATTCCAGCTTGTACAATATCATTTTCCCATTTCCATTTTGTTCCATCTAAAACACTATTAATATAATTCTGTCTTGTTTTATCCATAGTAGTATATATTTCCATTGGTGTAACATAAGGATTTTTCCCTGTTTTATTTTCAACTTCAGTTACAACTGTGTCAATAAATGATTGATAAGGATTTTGTCTGCTTCCTTGTCCAACAAGCATATCTTTTATAGCTATACCATTTGCTATATCTCTTTGTTCATCACTTATATATCCGTGTCTAACCATTAAATTTAATACAATTGCTCTTCTTGAATATGCTCTCTCAGGATTTATATAAGGATCATATGCAGATGGTGCTTGAAATAATCCTGCAATTAAAGCGGCTTCTGATAAGTTTATATCCTTTAATTCTTTTCCAAAATAGCTTCTACATGCTTCTGCAATTCCATAAGAACGTGCTCCTAAGAATGGAGCATTAACATAGAATTCAAATATTTCTTCTTTAGAATATCTTTTTTCTAATTTAAATATTGCTAAGTAAATATCAGTAAATTTTCTTTTTATTGAAACAGCAGTATCAGTAAAATTATTTCTTACTACTTGCATAGATATTGTTGATGCTCCGCCTGCCGGTTTCCCTAACACTTGTCCTATTGAAGCTTTTAAAAATCTTGGAAAATCAAATCCATTATGTTGATAATATCTAGAATCTTCTGTTGCAATTATTGCATCAATTAAAACTTGAGGAATATCATCATAAGTTATTATTTCTCTTATTTCTAAACCTAATTTTGCTATTAACTCCCCATCTGAATCATATACTGTACTTGCTTCTTTTTTGTATAAATTATCAGGATCAAAATCTGGTGAATCTTTTACAATATATATTGCAAATGCAGTACCACCTAATATACATGTAATAATTCCTATAAGTATTATATTTAATATAATGTTAATTATTTTATTAAACTTATTTTTGCTATTTTTTTTATTTTTTTCAATTTTAACTTTTTTACTTCTTTTTTTCATTATTTTTCCTCCTAGAAATATAACTGTAGGAATTAACATTATTGATGTTGCTATTATGATACTTTTTAAAATACCAATTATTATTATTCCATATATTAAACTAAGTAAGACAATAGGTAATACTGTTAAAAATATATTTTCTTTGATTTTATTCAATATTTTTTTTATGTTCATTTTTTCCTCCAAAATACAGCATGTTAATAGAATTTATATAATCTAATCTTGGATGATAATTAGTTTTTACTAAACATCCATTTTTTTTAAAATAATCTAAAGAAATTGATTTTTCCCCATTTTTAATAATATTATTTAAAACTTTACTATCTAACATATACGTTTCATCTATTTTTGAAAATCTTACTATTATAAATGCTATTCCACCTTGTTCTCTAACATCAAATAAATGTTTTAATTGATGTTCGTGTATGTTTGTTAAAGAAAAAGCTTTTGTTCTTACTTCTTTAGCTTCAAAATCTATATAGTAACCTTTATAAACACCATTATAATCTGTTGTAGATGGCATTTCATAAAAAGCTTTTTTTATTATAGTTTTTTTACCAATACATTCTGTTTCTACACATCTTACTGGAGTTGGTTTCTTATATACTATTGCTATTTTATTATCTCTATAATATTCATTTGTTATATTTAAATCACTTTCTAGCGATAAACCTCTGTTAGAATGAGAAATTTTGTTATTACATATTGTTTTATTAATTTTGTTTGGATATCTCATCTTTATCACCTATTGCAATTATACAACAAATGAAAATAAATTCCAATATATAAACTTTTTATGCTGTTGACAAAAGTATAGTTTTTTGAGAAAATTAACTAGAGGTGAATCGATTATGTTATTTGATGAAATATCATTAACACCACAAGATATACTTGAAAAGGAATTTAAAATTGACGCTAGAGGATATAGAGCTCAAGAAGTAGATAAATTTCTTGATATGGTTATTAGCGATTACACCAAATTTATTTCACTAATTAAAAAATTAGAAAGTGAAAACAAAGATTTAATTGAAGAAAGTCTAGAATTAAAACAAGAGTTAAGAAATTATAAAGATAAATTAGAAATTTTAAAAGAAGGTAATGGTAAAGAAATTACTAATGTTGATCTTTTAAAAAGAATATCTCAACTTGAAAAAATAGTTTTTAAGGATAATGATTAAATTCTAGCATCCGAGCAAACGCTGCATATTTATATGTAGAGGAAAGTCCATGCTCACACTATCGTTAAGGTAGTAATGTTTGTGCATAGGGAAAAAATAACCTATGGTAGCGAGAGCTAACGGCATTAAATTATTCTAAGTCTTTGATATGAATAATTTGATATAAAGTGCAACAGTGACGAATTCATTTAGAAATAAATGAAGTGAAACGGGTAAACCCCACAAGTGAGAAACCCAAATTATGGTAGGGGAACTTTTATAAGGAAACTGATTAAAAGATGCGAAAGCATAGATAAATGTTTGCTACTCTTTTGAGTACAGAACATGGCTTATAGGATGCTAGTTATTTTTTATAGAAAGGATCGATTTCAATTGAAAGAAATAGGCGAGAAACTTAAAACAACAAGAGAAAATACAGGATTATCAATAGAAGAAGTTTCAGAAGACATTAAAATAGAAGTAAACAAAATTGAAGCAATTGAACAAGGAATTAAAGATATATTTAAAGATATATATGAGTTAAAAGATTATATAAGTATATATTCTAAATATTTAAATTTAGATGTAGAAGATATTTTAAAAGAATTTGATGAGTTTGTATTTGATTACACATGCAAAATAACTGTTGGAGAATTAAATAATAACTGTGTTGAAGAAAAAAAAGTAATTTCTCCATATACTAAAGAAGTTAAAAAACAAAATAAAAAAATATGGTTATTAGTATTGATTTTTATTTTATTAGTAGGTGCTGTAGTTGGATATATAATTATAAAAAATAAAGATGATAATAATACAAATTTCGTGTATTTAAATTAAGGAGTATATATGAAAATGAATTTGCCAAATAAAATCACAATGTTCAGATTGTTTTTATCTATTGTTTTAGTTATTATATTATTATTTCCGTTTTATGCTATAAATGTTAATTTTAAAACTTTTGTTGTTAATGATTTAATAATTATTGATACTAAATATATCATAGCTGGAATTATATTTATAGTTGCATCATTGACTGACTTTCTTGATGGACATATTGCAAGAAAAAATAATTTAGTTACTGATTTTGGCAAGTTTACTGATGCAATAGCAGATAAAATACTAGTTAATTCTGTTTTGATAATATTTGCAGCACAAGGATTAATAAATCCGTTAATACCTGTAATTGTTATTTCTAGAGATACTATTGTAGATGCAATAAGAATGTTAGCGGCATCAAAAAACAAAGTTATTGCAGCAGGAAAGATGGGTAAAGTAAAAACAGCAACATTAATGATAGCTTTAACATTAACATTCTTTTATAATTTACCTTTCGAATTGTGGAATATAGGTATAAATGATGTGCTATTAATAATTGCAACAGCATTATCTGTGTATTCAGGATTTGAATATTATTACAATAATAAGAAAGTTTTATTTGAAAAATAATCAAAAATTAAATAATATTTATATAATAATTACAAAAAGAATCTTTTATTATAAAGGTTCTTTATTTTTGGTTTACATTTAAAAACAATATACAAACATTTGTTCGAATTTGCTATTGCTTTTTTAAAATATATGTTATAAAATATATATGTAACAAATAGGAGGAAAAATGACAAAAGAAAACAAAGATAAAGTTTTAGATCAAGTATTATTAGATATTGAAAAACAATTTGGAAAAGGTGCAATAATGAAATTAGGAGAGAACAATAGAAGAGAAATAGATGTTTGTTCTAGTGGCTCATTATCATTAGATATTGCACTTGGTGTAGGAGGATTTCCTAAAGGAAGAATAATTGAAATATTCGGACCTGAATCAAGTGGTAAAACTACATTTGCATTACATGCAATTGCTGAAGTTCAAAAACAAGGAGGAAGAGCAGCTTTTATAGATGCTGAACACTCTTTGGATCCTACATACGCTAAAAAT
>JAQVSJ010000005.1:25419-33097 GCA_028700595.1 Bacilli bacterium
ACATATTAAAACTAAAATAGAAGTATAAAGTTAAAATAAATAAATTTAACTATATAGAAAAATGGAGGAACATATGGATACATTATTATTATCCATTTTAACCTCTGTTATTGGATTGGGAGTAGGTGTTACTTCTGTTGTTATATACAATAGTAGAAGAGTAAATTCTGCTTCAAAAAAACATGATGAGATTGTTGATAAAGCAAAAAAAGAAGCTGAGAGGATAAAAAGAGATTCAATTCTTGAAACAAAAGAAGAGAATCACAAATTAAAACTTGAAGTTGAAAAAGAAATAAAAGATAAGAAGTTGGAAATAAAAGATCTAGAAGATAGATTGATTCAACGTGAAAAAAACATTGATAAAAGAGATGAGACTTTACAAAACAGAGATAAGATGTTAGATGAAAAAGACAATGCTTTGTCACAAAAACAAAAAGATATCCAAAAAACAGAAGTAGAAGTGGAAGAAGTAAAAAAACAACAACTTGAATTATTAGAAAAAATTGCTAATTATTCTAAAGATCAAGCACATGATTTAATTTTAAAAAGAGTAGAATCAGAAATGGATGTAGAAATTGCAAATTATATTAAGGAAAGAGAAGTGGAAGCTAAACTTGAAGTAGACAAAAACGCTAAAAATTTACTTGTTGAGTCTATGCAAAAATATGCATCTGATGTAACTAATGAACAAACTGTATCAGTTGTTACTTTACCAAATGATGAAATGAAGGGAAGAATAATTGGTAGAGAAGGTAGAAATATTAGAACAATTGAAGCTGTAACTGGTGTTGATTTAATAATAGATGATACTCCAGAAGCGATTGTGTTATCTAGTTTTGATCCTTTAAGAAGAGAAATAGCAAAACAAACATTGGATACATTAATTAAGGATGGAAGAATTCATCCTGCTAGAATCGAAGAATTATATGATAAAACATGTAAGGATGTAAATAAAAAGATTGTTGAATATGGAAACAATGCAATTTTAGAATTAGGTCTTTCTAAAGTAGCTCCAGAATTAATAGAAATATTAGGTAAATTGAACTTTAGAACTAGTTATGGACAAAATGCATTACAACATTCTAAAGAAGTTGCTTATTTGGCTGGTATAATGGCTGGAGAAATAGGTGAAAATGTATTAATGGCTAAAAGAGCTGGATTATTGCATGATATTGGTAAAGCAATAGATTTTGAAACAGAAGGAAGTCATGTTATTATTGGTTCTGATATAGCTAAAAAATATGGAGAAGATAAAATTGTTATTAATTCTATTGAGTCACATCATGGAGATAAAGAAGCAAATAGTATAATATCAGTTTTAGTTGCAATAGCGGATGCTTTATCAGCATCAAGACCTGGTGCAAGAAGTGATTCGATTGAAAACTATATTAAGAGATTAGAACAACTAGAAGCAATAGCTAATAGTTATCCTGGAATTGAGAAGTCATTTGCAATGCAAGCGGGTAGAGAATTAAGAGTAATTGTTAAACCTGAACAAGTTGATGATACTAAAAGTTATAAACTTGCTAGAGATATTAAAGATAGAATAGAAGCAGAAATGCAATATCCTGGAACAGTAAAAGTAACAGTTATTAGGGAAACAAGAGCTACTGAAGAAGCTAAATAAAAATAAACACATTGTGTTTATTTTTTTTCTATTCCATAATGAGCAATTCTGCTTGCAGCAGATGCTGCTATAGCACAGACTATATCATCTAAGAATGTATTGCATTTATTACCATTATGTCCGTCATTATCAACTATTTTAACAATACCTGGTTTTATTTTGTCTGCATATCCAAAGTTAGTTAAAGCAATTGAACCATGTACATTTACTATACTAAGTGCTAATATTTCATCTATTCCATATAAGCCTTCATCATCCATTATTATGTCACATAATTCTTTATCTATTAACTTTTTTTCTGTCATTTCATCGATTGATATTCCTGTGAGTATTGCATTAATACTTTCTCTCTTTTTAATTACATTTTTTACTTCTTCTATACAATGATCTAAAGTTAATCCTTTAACATATTTTGTTTGTAAGAATAAAGTTACTTCTGCTATATCATTAATTGTTACTCCTCTTTCTTTTAATTTTTTAATTGCTAAATCATAATGTTCCATTTATATACTCCTATCTACATTTACAACTTTTTTTATTTCGGGCATTTCAAACATTAATGAAGATTGAATCATACTAGTTATTGTATCATTAGCGTGCATGCAATTTGCACACATTCCTGTTAATGAAACATATACTGTTCCATCATTATAATTAATAAATTCAACGTCTCCACCATGGTCATTTAAATATGGTCTAACTTTATTTAATATTTCTTCAATTTTCTTTTCTATCATATTATCACCAATAAAATTATACAATTATTTACTTATAAAGTAAAGGAAAGTTATATATATAAACAAATAAATGATATAATTGTATTACTTGTTGAGGTGGTGTTATGAAGTATAAAAAAAATAGTATTGTTACTGGTAAAATAACTGGTATTAAAGATTATGGTATGTTTGTATCTTTAAATGAATATTATAATGGTTTAATACATGTATCAGAAATTTCTAATGATTTTGTAAAAAACATTGGAGATTATGGTAAAATTGGTGAAATGATAAGAGTAAAAATATTAGATATTGATGAAAGTAACTATCAAATGAAGTTGTCCATTAAAGATATAAATTATAAAATTAATAAGAAAATAAGAAAACCTATAGTTGAAACAGGTTCAGGTTTTTTGAAATTAAAAGATAATTTAGAAAAATGGATTAAAGAAAAAAATAGTAAAAAGGGGTAAAAAAACTTAATTTGTATTGACAATGTTTTTAAATAAATGCTATATTAGTATACGTCTATTTGGTTCTGGAGGATTAGCTCAATTGGTTAGAGCACCTGCCTTACAAGCAGGGGGTTATAGGTTCGAGTCCTATATCCTCCACCATGTAGCCGAAATAGCTCAACTGGTAGAGCAACTGACTTGTAATCAGTAGGTTGTGGGTTCGATTCCTACTTTCGGCACCATTTTAAGGAGAGATAGCGAAGTGGTTAAACGCGGCAGACTGTAAATCTGCTCCTTCGGGTTCAGTGGTTCAAATCCACTTCTCTCCACCACTTTGTTTTATTGCCTCGTAGCCAAGTGGTAAGGCATCAGACTTTGACTCTGACATGCGCTAGTTCGAATCTAGCCGAGGCAGCCATTATATATTATTTGTCCCGTTAGCTCAGCTGGTAGAGCATTTGACTTTTAATCAAAGGGTCATAGGTTCAAGTCCTATACGGGATACCAATTTATTTGCCCGAGTGGCGGAATGGTAGACGCACAGGACTTAAAATCCTGCGGGAGTCGAATCCCATGCCAGTTCAAGTCTGGCCTCGGGCACCATTTGGAGGAATACCCAAGTCTGGTTGAAGGGACCGGTCTTGAAAACCGGAAGGTCGTGTGAGCGACGCAGGGGTTCAAATCCCTTTTCCTCCGCCACTTTTATATCGCGGAGTAGAGCAGCTGGTAGCTCGTTGGGCTCATAACCCAAAGGTCGTAGGTTCAAATCCTACCTCCGCAACCAAAAAAATAACAGTTACTTTGTAACTGTTTTATTTATTATTTCATTTATTTTTAATTTTAATATTTCTATATCTGATTTTTTATTAATATCTAATTGTAAAAGATCATATATTTTTAACAAATAACTCATTATTAATTTATCTTTTTTATTTTTACTTAAATTTAATTTAATATTTAATTTATCTTCAAACATTTCTTTATCAGCAATTTCAAGCATTTTAAATATTAACTTTTTTATATTCTTTTTATTTATATTCTTTATTTTTATATCCTCAATACTTGCTATACCCGTTGCTACAGACAAGAAAAAATTTTTATTTTTATATACATTTGTTTTAATTTTAATATTCTTTTTAATTATTTCCGCTTCTTTTTTACTAGTATTTCTAAGTATAATTAAGAATTCATCTCCACCAACTCTAAACACAAGTTTATTGTTCTGAACTTTTAAATCGAATTTATTTAATATTTTATCGTTTTTCACACAAGATAATAATATTTTAGATATTTGTTTAAGTGCTTTATTACCTTCTATATGCCCAAACTGGTCATTTATATTCTTTAAATAATTTAAATCACATATAATTATTGAACAAGGACTACAATTATTTATATAATCATTAATACTACTAAGTGCTAATTCAGTTATAACTGTTTGAAAAGCAACCATATTTAATAATCCTGTGATTTTATCAACATAAATATTATTGTTTTGTTTTAATATATCTGATTTAAATAATTCATCTAATTTTTCTAATGTTTTCATATTTTCAGCTCCCAATAAGTAAAGTTTAGTTTATTATTTAATTTTTGTCAATAAAATGATATAATTAATATAAGGTAGGGATGTATATGAAAGAGAAGATTGAACCGAAAAAGAGTATTTATAATATTAATAATGTTAATAAAAAACATAATATTAATAATATGTTTAGAAATAAGATTGTTCAACCTAAAATGATAAGAAGAAATGCTAAAGGAAGATAATATGAAGAAAAGAAATATAATATTAATAATTTTAGTTTCAATAATAGTTCTTGGTTTATCAACTTATTTTACTATTATATTAATTAATAATAATAAAAACAATGTTGAGGAACAAGAAAAAATAGTTGAAGAGGAAGAGGAAGAAGAAAAGGAAAAAAAGTTAGCTATTATTGATATAGATTCTAAATCTAGACCTTATGCAATAATGATTGACAACATTAAGTCTGCTTTTCCTCAAGCTGGATTACAAGATGCTTATTTAATATATGAAATAATAGTAGAAGGCGGTCAAACAAGATTATTAGCATTGTTCAAAGATGTTGAAACGTCTTTAATAGGGCCTGTAAGAAGTGCTAGACATTATTTTATAGATTATGCTATGGAAAATGATGCTTATTATATACATCATGGCTATAGTCCACAAGCACAAAGAGATTTGAATTTGTTTAAAATTAACAATATAAATGGTTTATTATATGATGGAACTACATTATGGAGAGATACTAAGATAAGTGCACCACATAATTTATTTACAAGTATAAAGAAATTAGATGGTAGAGTATCTTTACTTAAATATAGAACTGAAACTACTAAGACAAGCTTATTAGATTATTCAATTGATGAAATAAGTCTAAAAGATGAAAAGGGTTCAAAAAAAGCTATTGAAGTTACTATACCTTATTCAAATATACATACAACTAAGTATGTATATGATAGTGACTTAAAAGTTTATAAAAGATATTCATATAATGTTCAAAATGTAGATAAAGTAACAAAAGAACAATATACTGCAAAAAATATTATAGTAATAAATGTAAAAAATTATCCAGATCCATACAATAGTGATTATGGAAGACAAACAATTGACAATGTTGGTAATGGTAAGGGATATTTTATAACAAATGGATATGCTATTCCAATAACTTATAGTAAAACTTCTAGAGATAGTCAAACTATATATAAAAATTTAGATGGTGAAGAGATTATAGTAAATGATGGAAATACTTATATTCAAATTCAACCTACAACTAGAACAACAACTTTTAAATAATACATTATTGCTGTTTTTAGTATTGACTTGATTATTTTATTTTAGTATACTAAAAAAGCAATAATTAATTGGTTCCATGGTGTAGTTGGTTAACACGCTTGCCTGTCACGCAAGAGATCACGAGTTCGAGTCTCGTTGGAACCGCCATATGGCTCTGTAGCTCAGTCGGTAGAGCAGAGGACTGAAAATCCTCGTGTCGTTGGTTCAATCCCAATCGGAGCCACCATTGAAAATAAACGCCCATAAAAAAGATATGCGCCCATAGCTCAATTGGATAGAGCGTTTGACTACGAATCAAAAGGTTGTGGGTTCAAGTCCTGTTGGGCGCACCAATGTAAATTATTTGAACTATAATAGTTCAATTTTTTTATATAATAATAAGATAGAATAAGCACTTGTGTGCTTTTTTATTTGACTTTATCTAATATAAATTATAAGATTAAATGGGTGATAAATATGCTAGAAATAAAGAATTTTTCAAAAACTTATTCTAAAAATAAAAAGAAAGCAGTAGATGATTTAAGCATTAAGGTAGAAGATGGAGAAATTTATGGTTTTATTGGACATAATGGTGCTGGTAAAACTACAACTATTAAATCTATGGTTGGTATTATTGACTTTGAAGAAGGAGATATACTTGTTAATGGTATATCAATAAAAGATAATCCTATTGAAGTTAAAAAACAAATAGCTTATATACCTGATTCCCCAGATATATATACTTCTTATACTGGAATTAATTACTTAAATTTTATTGCAGATATATTTAATATATCTAAAGAAGAAAGAGAAGCAGAAATTAAAAAATATGCTGATACTTTTGATTTAACTAATGCTTTAGGAGATTTAATATCTAGTTATTCTCATGGTATGAAACAAAAATTAGTTATTATTTCAGCGTTACTTCATAAACCTAAATTATTAATATTAGATGAACCTTTTGTAGGTTTAGATCCAAATGCTAGCCACAAATTAAAAACAATAATGAAAGATATGTGCAAAGAAGGAGCATCAATATTCTTTTCTTCACATGTACTAGAAGTTGTAGAAAAGTTGTGTAATAAAGTAGGTATTATTAAAGATGGAAAATTAGTTTTATCAGTTGATTTATCAAAAGAAAAACAAGCTAAGAATCTTGAAACAATATTCTTGGAGTTGAATGATAAATGAGAGAGATAGCATTACTATTAAAGAAAGATCTAAGAAATACTTTTGGAATTGATAAATTAAAGAAAACTAAGAAGACAAAATTATTATTATATGGATTATTAGCACTATATATAATTGGATCTATAGGTTTTTCTATGACTATATATGCTAGAACAGCAGCAGATTTCTTATCTAAATATAATTTATTACCATATATGATTTTGATGTTTGTTGTTATGGCATCTTTTTCTTGTTTTATGTTTACTATATTTAGTGCTAAATCAAGATTATTTGATAGTAAAGACAACGATCTATTATTTTCTATGCCTATAAAATCAAAGAAGATATTTGCTAGTAGATTTTTAAG
Organism: Bacilli bacterium; assembly: GCA_028700595.1. Classification (GTDB taxonomy): domain Bacteria; phylum Bacillota_I; class Bacilli_A; order RF39; family UBA660; genus JAQVSJ01. Next base: position 32,555 of record JAQVSJ010000005.1, read on the forward strand.
TATACTTATTATGAATTTATTGTTTTCATTAATATTCTTGATACCTTCTATTGTAATATATGCTTTAGAAGTTAGTGTTAGTCCAATATTTTATTTATATATTTTATTTATAATATTATTTGTTACTATTATTCCAACAGCATTAGCAAGTATATTTGGATATTTAGTAGCAAAGTTAACTTCAATGTCTAAATCAAAGAATATATTTGAAATGATATTTTCTCTTGTATTTATATTTGGAATTTATTATTTTATGGCTAATGCTCAAAGATTTTTATTGATGTTTACTGAAAACAAAGAATTAATTGATAATATAATAAAATATGGCATGTATCCATTTTATTTGATAAATATGATGTTAATTAATAATGATGTATATTCATTATTAATATATATTGTAATTAATATTGGAGTGGTATATTTATTTTTCACAATATTTAATAAAAGTTATAAAAAAATAATATCAAAATTACATGAACAAAAATCAAAGAAAAATTATAAAATGAAAAAATTAAAGGCATCTACTCAAAATAAAGCATTAAT
>JAQVSJ010000006.1:0-19745 GCA_028700595.1 Bacilli bacterium
TGGTGCGGGTAGAGGGACTTGAACCCCCAAGGATTTCTCCGCTAGATTCTAAGTCTAGAGCGTCTGCCAATTTCGCCATACCCGCGAATATATAATTGGTGGACCCTGTAGGGCTTGAACCTACGACCTCCCGGTTATGAGCCGGATGCTCTGACCAACTGAGCTAAGGGTCCAACAACGCTTTTTAATAATATCACAATATTTTTCTTTTTTCAATAATAAAAAGGTAGTTTTTACTACCTTTCTAACATATTTAATAAATTTATCTTAAACATATCTTTTTCTGCATTTTTTTTAGATATCATAACACCCTTATATGTTGATAATTCTGATTTATGTCCTTCCATTAATAATTCTTCTGGTGTTATTGTTTCTAACAATATTACATTCTTATCTTCATAAACAGTATAATGTAATATCATTTCACCATGTACTTTTGCAAACATTTCATCAGTAGGTATTTTTAATTCATAACTTTTTGTATTTTCTTTACTATTTGTTGATACTACTTTTCCTAACAAATCACCATTTTTTAAAGATTCATAGTATTCAAAGATTAATTTTTTATAAGCTAACATATTATACTTTTTAACTGATCTTTCTTTTTTGTTAAATTCATTTTCATCTCTATATTCAAAAATATAACTTTTAGTCATAGTTTCAACCCCCTTAGATTAACCATCACCAAAATGGTAAGTAAAGTATAGCATAAATGTTCAATTTTGTCAAATTATCAAATTATACATTATGAATGTAAACCTTTATAATTCTGGTTTATCCCAAGATGCATAATCACAATTTGGATACTTATTACATCCATAAAATACTTTCCCTTTTTTTGTTTTCTTTTCTATTACAGTTCCTTCTTTACATTTAGGACATTTTCCTATTTCAACTACTTCTTTATATTCTTTTTTAATATATTTACAAGTTGGATAATTACTACATGCTATAAATTCTCCGTATTTACCATGTTTTATAACTAATGGACTATTACATTCTGGACATAATTCTCCAGTTTCTTTTTGTTCTTTTTCCATCTTTTCAAAAGCTTCTAATACTTTTGGTTCAAAATCATCATAAAATTCTTTCATAATACTTACCCAATTAATATTCCCTTCTGCTATTTTATCTAAATCATTTTCCATATTTGCAGTATATTCTACATTAATTAAATAACTAAAATATTCTTGTAATTTTTCAGTAATATTCTTACCCATTTCTGTTGGTACAAACTTTTTCTCAATAACATCAACATAATTTCTATTTACTATTGTTTCCATAGTTTTTGAATATGTTGATGGTCTACCAATACCTAATTCTTCCATTTCTTTTATAAGTTTTGCTTCTGTATATCTAGGTAATGGTTTAGTAAAATGTTGCTCTTTTTCAATTGAAGATGCTACTAATATTTCTGATTTATATTTATCTAATGGTGGTAATACTTTATCTTCGCTACTTTCATAATCTGAATATACTTTTAAATATCCATCAAATATAATTACTTGACCAGTTGCTTTGAATTTATAATTATTATTATCTAACACAACTGAAGTTTGTTCAACCTGTGCATCTTTCATTAAATATGCTAAAGCTCTAGAATATATAATTTTATATAATTTATATTCATCATTAGATAAGTATTCTTTTATTGATTCTGGATCTCTATTTATACTTGTAGGTCTTATAGCTTCATGTGCATCTTGTACATTTTCTTTTTGTTTTCCTTTTTTAACTACACCTAAATATTTTTCTCCATATTTATTTTCTATATAATCAAATGTAGATTTAATAAATTCACTACTTAGTCTAGTTGAATCAGTTCTCATATAAGTTATTAAACCAACTGTCTCATCTTTTAAATCAATACCTTCATATAACTTTTGTGCTATCATCATAGTTTTCTTTGAAGTAAAACCTAATCTATTGCTTGCTTCTTGTTGTAAAGTACTAGTTATAAAAGGAAATTTAGATTGTTTCTTTTTACTCTTCTTATCAACTGTTTCTATTTTAAATGCATTTGATAGTTTTTCTAATACTTCATCTGTTTCTAATTCATTTTTTAATTCTATTTTCTTTGTTCCATATTTTTCTAAATCTGCATCAAAATCTTTAAACTTAGCAGTTACACTCCAATATTCTTCTGAAATAAAATTTTCAATTTCTTTTTCTCTATCAACAATAAGTTTTAATGCAACACTTTGTACTCTTCCAGCACTCTTTCCACCTATTTTACTTCTAGCTAACTTACTTAATCTAAATCCTATAATTCTATCTAACATTCTTCTTGTTTCTTGTGAATGTACTAAGTTCTCATCTATATCTCTTACATGATTAAAAGCTTCTGTTACTGCACTTTTAGTAATCTCATTAAATATTACTCTCTTAGCATTTTTCAATCCTAACTCTTCTTTTAAATGCCAACTTATTGCTTCTCCTTCTCTATCCGGGTCTGTTGCCAAATATACTTCTTTAGAATCTTTCAAATTCTTTTTTAATTCTTTAATTATTTTCCCTTTACCTTTAATAACCTCATATATAGGATTAAAATCATTATCAGTTTCTATTCCTAATCCATGTTTACCTTTAGTAGATAAATCTCTTATATGTCCCATACTTGCTACTACTTTATATTTATTGCCCAAGTATTTTTCAATTGTTTTTGATTTACTTGGTGATTCTACTATAACTAATTTATCAGCCATATTATCAACCCTTTCTTATTATATATACTCTATTTATTATTTTCTTCTTTTGTTTTTTTAATTATATCATATTATTATTAGTTAAAAAAACAATCTTAAAGATTGTTAATTTTTATTATATATAATAACTTTATCACCATTATCTATAATCAATTTATTATTTATATCTTTAGTTACTATATAATCTGTTAATACTTTCGATATATTTAAATCATTAACTTCAACAAAATTAATACTATAATCAGAATATTCATTAATACCATTTAATATTAAATAATATTTTTTTAATTGAGTATCAATTATTACATATGAATCTTTTGAATCATACTTATCCGACTCATAATCTAAGTCTGATAATGTTAAATAAACTTTCTTATCACTCGTTTTTATATTTTCAAATTTTATTTCTGAAGTTATATTTACAGCAATATTTAAAAATTCTAATTTTTTATCAGAAACTTTATTAATTGTTTTAGAATCTAATGCGAATAAATATACGAGATATATACATAAAATTAAAAATATTATCAAAAACATTTTAGGCAATATTCTTATTACTAAAGCTTGTTTATCTTTATTTTCAACAACTATATCATCATTATAGTATTTATTAATATATTCTTTATCAATTGTTTCTTCTTCAAATACTTCTTCATCTTCTCTTGGTTCAATATATCCACAATTAGGACATATATAAGAATCTTTAGATATTATTGCTCTACAATTTTTACATTCTTTTTGATCATCTTTTAATTCTATAATATTTTTTTTAGTTTTAATTATATTGGCTGATAATTTAATTATTATTCCCAATAATATTGCAGCAATACCAATTATTAAATATAGTTGCATTATATTAGAAATATCTTTTGGTATATATTCATATTTTTGTGAATTAACAAAAACATTATATATATATAATATAATTCCACCTGCACCAATGCAATAAAACACTGTCGAAATATACTTTACAACCTTATTCCCCATAAATATCCCCTCTTAATACGCATTATTATACATATTTTTTTTAAAAAATCAAATTATATTATTTAAATAATCAATAACAGGCTTATAACTTCTTCTATGTTCTTCTAAAATACCATATTTTTTTATAGCATCTATATGTTTCTTAGTTGGATATCCTTTATTGTTTTTAAAATCATATTGAGGGTATTTATTATCCATTTTATACATAATTTCATCTCTAGTTACTTTTGCTATAACAGATGCTGCTGCAATACTAATACTCTTTTGATCACCTTTAATTATAGAAGTGCTATTAATAATTAAATTTAATTTCATAGCATCAATTAATATGTGTTGTATATTTATATTACAATTATCTATAGCTAACATCATAGATTCTTTAGTTGCTTCATATATATTTATTTCATCTATTCTTTTATTATCTACAATACCAATACCAATACTTAATGCTTTATCTATTATTATTTTATAATATTCATTTCTTTTTTTCTCACTAAGTTTTTTTGAATCAGTTAATCCTTTAATTTTTATTTTTTTTGGTAAAACTACACAAGCACTTACTACAGGCCCTATTAAAGGTCCTCTACCAACTTCATCTACTCCGCCTATATATTCAATACCATCTTTATATAATTGCTTCTCATATTTATATAAATCCATATAATCACCATTAAAATTATATCAAATATATTAAATATAGTATAATGTTATTAGGTGATTATATGTTATCAATTAAAAATAATATCAATAATATTAATATTGTAAATAAATCAAAGTTTATTTCATTTTTATTTAAAATTAATAACATTGATGATATTAATAATATATTAAATTGTTTAAGAAGCGAATATAAAGATAGTACACATATATGTTATGGATATATAATAAATGGAATTGAAAAGTCTTTTGATGATGGTGAACCTAGAAATAGTGCTGGAAAACCTATATTAGAATCTTTAAAAAAGAATAAATTAAACTTCATATTAGCAGTCGTTATAAGATATTATGGTGGAACTAAATTAGGAATAGGAAATCTTACTAGAACATATAAAAATTGTATTAGTGAATTAATTAAGTCTTCTGAAATAATAGAACTAATTGAATATAAAAATATAAGTATTTCAATTAATTATAGTTTAGAAAAAATTATAAATAGTATTTTAAATAATATTGAATATTCAAAAATATATAATGAGAAAATAGAATATAACTTAAATGCTGATGATAATTTAATCGATAATTTAAATAATATAGATGGAGTTAGTTTAATTGTGAATAATACAATATACATAGAAAAACCAATTACAAAGTAATTGGTTATTTTTTACTCCTAGGATGATAATTATCATAATTTTTTTTAATTAAATTATTTTGAAGATGAGTATATACTTGTGTTGTAGATATATTCTCATGTCCTAATAATTCCTGAATTATTCTTAAATCAACATTATTTTCTAATAAATGAGTTGCAAAACTATGTCTTAAAGTATGGGGAGAAAAAGATTTGTTTACACCTTGTTTTTTAGCAATAATTTTAAGAATTTTAAAAAAACCTTGTCTAGTTAATTTATTGCCATGATTATTTATAAATAAATAATCAGTAATATATCCTTTCAACATACTACTTCTTCTTTCTAAATATTCCCTTATACTATCAATAGCAATATCACCTATAGGTATTATTCTTTCTTTACTTCCTTTACCAAAACATCTAACAACTGAATTTTGAATATCAACATCATTAACATTTAAATTTACTAACTCTGACACTCTTAATCCAGTAGCATACATTAATTCAAGCATCGCTTTATTTCTATAATCAAAATCATTTATAGTATTTATATTTAAAATATTATCTATATCAGATATTGATAATACACTAGGTAATCTTTTTTTAATCTTAGGTCTTTCAATTGTTTCACTAGGATCTTTCTTATTATAAATTCTTGAAACATATTTATGAAAATTTTTAATACTTACAATATTTCTACATATCGTTGATTCAGATAAACCTTCTTTTTTTAAATATTCTATATATTTTTCAATATCTATATAATCAACTAAATCAATAGATTTATTTAAAAAAGAATCATACTTAATAAGATCTCTATTATATGATTCACTAGTATTAGTAGATAATCCTCTTTCAATTATAATATAATCAATAAATTCTTCTATATATTGTTTCATATTATCACCATTTAAATTATAGCATAATTGTGTTAATATTGTTATAGGTGGTAATTATGAATGAACCTTTAGCATATAAAATGAGACCTAAAAAATTAAAAGAAATAGTTGGTCAAAAACATTTAGTTGGAAAAGATAAAGTTATTTATAATATGGTTAAAAATAAGAAAATATTTTCAATGATATTATATGGAAAACCAGGGATAGGAAAAACAAGTATAGCATATGCTATAGCAGGAGAACTAAATCAGAAAATAAGATATTTTAATGCTGTAATAAATAACAAGAAAGATTTTGATGTAATAATAGAAGAAGCTAAAATGTATAGTGGTTTAATATTAATATTAGATGAAGTTCACAGATTAAATAAAGATAAACAAGATTTATTATTACCTCATTTAGAAAGTGGTTTAATAACAATAATTGGAATGACTACTGCCAATCCATATCATTCAATTAATGCTTCTATAAGAAGCAGATGCCAAATATTTGAATTAAATGAACTTGAAGAAAAAGATATAGTTGAAGCGTTAAAAAGTACTATTAAGAAAAACATATTAGAAGGATTAATTATTAATGATGATACTATAAAATATATTGCAAAAATATCATCTGGTGATTTAAGATATGCTTATAATTTATTAGAAATTGCTTTTTATTCTTCAAAAGATAAAAAAATTACAATAAATGAAATTAATAATTTAAACACAACAAAAGTATCTAATTATAGTGAAGGTGAATACTATGATCTATTAAGTGCTTTCCAAAAAAGCATTAGAGGAAGTGATGTTAATGCTTCACTACATTATTTATGTAGATTATTAGAATCAGGAGATTATGAAAGTATATACAGAAGAATGACTGTATGTGCTTATGAAGATATTGGTCTAGCTAATCCAGGAATGGGTCCAAAAGTAATGGCATGTATTGATGCTTGTGAAAGAGTTGGAATGCCAGAATTAGTAATTCCTTTGTCCGTTGTAATAATAGAGTTAGCATTGAGTCCTAAATCTAATAGTGCTTATTTAGCAATAAATAATGCTTTCGAAGATTTAAAAAAAGAAAGTAATTATAATGTGCCTAAAAATATTAATAGCAAAGCACAAAATTATAAATACCCTCACGATTATGAAAATGCATGGGTAGAACAACAATATTTGCCAGAAATATTAAAAAATAAAAAATACTATATACCAAAAACTAATAGCAAATATGAAAAATTAATTAAAGATATGTATGATAAATATAATAAAAAATAGAGTAAACTCTATTTTTTATTTATAATTTTTGTTATATCTTTTATATTTCCATTATCAAATGCTCTAAGCACTTCTAATGGTATTGCAAATATAATTGTATTAGATTGATCAGAACTAACATCATTAATAGTTGATAAAGTCCTTAAATGAAGAGCTCCAGGAGATGCACTTAAAGTATCTGCTGCTTTTGCTAAATTATTAGAAGCTTCTACTTCTCCTTGTGCTTTTACTATAACAGCCATTTTTTCTCTTTCAGCTTCTGCTATTTTAGCAATTACACGTTTCATATCCTCAGGTAAAGATACATCTTTTAATTCTACATTTTCAACTTTAATTCCCCATGGATCAGTAGCTTCATCAATTATCTTACATATTTTAGATGAAATTACTTCCCTCTCGCTTAATAATTGATCTAAAGAACATGAACCAACTAAATTTCTCATTGTAGTTTGTGCTAATTGACTTACAGCATACATATAATCTTCTACTGCTAAAACTACTTTTGATGCATCAAATATTTTAAAATAAACAACTGCATTTATTTTAACCGATACATTATCTTTAGTAATAGCTTCTTGTTCAGGAACATCAATTACCTTTGTTCTTATATCTACTTTAGAAAAAGTATTGATTATTGGTAATATTATATTCCATCCTGGTTGCATAATTTTATAAAACTTACCAAATTTAAATTTAATTCCTCTTTCATATTCATTAATTTGTCTTATTGATGTTAAAATAACAAATATAACTAATCCTAATAAAAAATATCCCATAAATTACCTCCTAAAATAATTATATCATAAATTAATTATTTTTTTAATTATATAATAAGCACATAAAATACCTGCTGATGATGGAACAATACTATTTGAACCTAATTCCTTACTATTTATAACTTTTTCCGAAGAACTAACTACATCTACTTTATATTTAATATTATTTTCTTTTATTCTTTTTCTAATAATCTTAGCAATAGGATCATAATTAGTTTTTCTAATATCAGTTATTTCTAATAAACTAGGATTAAACTTATTTGCAGTTCCCATACAACTAATTATTTGAATATTTCTCTTATTACACTCTTTTATTAATAACATTTTAGTGTCAATTGTATCACATGCATCTATTAAATAATCAAAATCATATTTAAATAAATCTTCAACATTAGATTTATCTATAAATAAATCTAATGAAATAATATTACATTCTGGATTTATGTCTAAAATTCTCTTCTTTGCAACTTCTATTTTCTTTTCTCCAATATTAGATCTTAATGATAGTAATTGCCTATTTAAATTGCTTCTTTCAATTACATCACTATCTACTATTATTATATTACCAATATTAAATCTAACTAGAGATTCTAGTGCATTACCACCTACTCCACCTAATCCAATAATAGCAACCCTACTATTTTTAAGCTTATCAATTTTTTCTTTACCGACCATTGTTTCTAATCTATTTAACCACATATTTACTCCTAAAAAAACCTAAAGGCATGATACTTCTCGATAAACCCTGCACTTATATACAGGTGGGTGTCTTATAAATAATATCGGGATTCCTAAATATAAATATTTAGGCATTCTACTCCAATTATTCTCAAACTCCCTATTATCGGTTGTTCTGGATTTATGTAAGTAATCATACCAGTAGGCATTATAATTATAACATTTTATCAATATTGTTTCTACTTTACATTCTCTTATTTTTCTTATTGTCTTTAATAATACCATTTACTGTGTTTACATTTACATTTTCTAAACTTCTAAAAATATTTATATCAATATTTTTATTTTCTTCCTTCAATTTACTAATTAATTGTTTTACTTCTTTTCTTTTTCCAATATCCTTTTCTTTTAACATTTCACAAACGCAATTAATATAATTAATATTATTATATTTAGCCCAAGAAATTATATCTTCCTCTTTTACAAGATATAAAGGTCTAATCAATTCCATATCTTCAAAATTATCACTCTTTATTTTTGGTAACATACCACTATATATTCCATTATAAAACATATTCATTAATACAGTTTCTATAACATCATTAAAATGATGCCCTAAAGCGATCTTATTACATCCTAATTGTTTAGCTTTATTATATAAATATCCTCTTCTTATTTTAGAACATAAAAAACAAGGTGATTTTTTTATTTTAAAATCAAATATTTTAAATACAAAGTTATTATATATATTTAATGGTATATTTAATTTTTCACAAGCATCTTTTATTTGAATTAAATCTTTTTTTGAATATCCCGGATTCATTAAAATAAATTCTAATTCATATTTATACTTACTGTGTTTTTGAAATACTTTCATACATTCTGCTAATAAATATGAATCTTTTCCTCCACTTATACATATAGCAATTCTATCGCCTTCATCTATTAATTCATAATCTTTAATTGCATTAATAAATTTAGAATATATTTCTCTTTTATATTTTTTTACTAAACTCTTTTCTATTTTATTATCCACTATTTCACCTCTTGTTCTATTCTACAATATAAATCATCAAAACACATATCTTCAATTTGTTTTCTAATTTTATTCTTATTACTATTCTTTCTCTTGCTATTACTTATCTTTTTCTTTAATAAACCAATATACTTTTTTAGTTCTTCTTCTATATTATTGATATTTACATTATAATTTTTAATGATATCTTTTTTAGTTTTCTCTTTTATATTAATTTTTATTTTTTTAACTTCATCATTATAATTGAACCTTGAATTTATATATTTTATTTTATTATTTAATTGCTTTATTTTTTTCAATTTTATTATTATATTTTCCTTTGATTTTTTTAAATCTTCTAATTGTTTTAATATATCATTATATGCTTTATTTTTCTTATTTATTTGATTAATCTTATTTAAAAAACAATTACATATTTTTATTCTGTTTTCTAGTTTGTCATTATTATCATTTAAATTTAGTTTTTCATATTGTTTTTCTAATTTGTTAAGTTTAACTCTTAATTCATGAGCTTTTCCTTTAAAAATATCTTTTATTTCTTCTTCCACCTTTAAAACATCAAATATATTACTGTTTTTATCAATATAATATTTAATTATTTCCAACGATACTATATGTGTTGAAAAATATACTTCAAAAAATGCCTCATATTTTAATTTGTTATTTGTTTTTTTATATTCTTTATATATTTTTATTATAGGATCTTTAACTTTAAACTGTTCTTCAATATAAGCATCATATATTAATTCTTTGTTATTTATCTCACCAATATATTTATTATGATCAAAAGTAATTGAATATAAATTATTAATTATATTTAATAAAACTTCTTCTTCAAATAACATTTCTATATCTTTAATTTTTAAATAGTAATCATTATAACAGCAATTATTTAAATTCAAATCTAAAAAATACAAAGTTTCATATGAATTCTCTGTATATATTACTTTCTCACTTTTAATAGTTATAATCAAAATATTATCGTTAACTATTATCTCTTTACTTAAAATAATACCTTTTGTCATATATTCACTTCCCGATTACATATAATAATAATATCATTTTATGCAATTTCTTTCAATCTAACATTGATTTTATACTTAATATTTGATAGACTTAATTTGTACAAAAAATGGAGGTGAGAAAATGCCAAATATAAAAAGCGCAATTAAAAGATTAAAAACAACTATTAAGAAGACTAAATCTAATACACCTATAAAAGGTGTTATGAAATCTTCAGTTAAAAAAGTTGAAAAGAATAAAGATCCTAAAGATTTAAAAGATGCAATTAAAAAAATAGATAAAGCACTTAAAAAAGGTGTTATTAAAAAAAATACTGCAGCTAGAAAAAAAGCTCGTATATCAAAAATAGTAAATAAGAAGTAATTATTAATTACTTCTTTTTTATTATATGTTAAAATATAAATGGTGATAATATGAAAAGAAAAATTGTATCTATAATTATATTAATAATACTTTTATTTAATGCATCAATAATTGGATATACATTTAAAGATAGCATCGTTGATTTTGTAGATATAATAAAAAGAACACCTTCAACATTAGAAACAAATAATTATATAAATAATGTAATACCAAATACTTTTAATATCACAGATAATTTTGAACCTAATAATTATCAAGATCTAATTAATATATATTTTACAGTATTGTCATCAGGAATGAATGAATTCACATTTTATTGTTCTAAAGAATATAAAGAATGCATTGATGATATAAAAATAATAACTTCCGATGATAAAACTTTATCTGCAATAAATAACTTTGTACATACTTATAATTCATTTAAAAAAATAAGAACTAAATATTCAGAAAATGGTAAAGTTGTAATAATTATAGATAAATTATATAGTAAAGAAACAATTAATGAGATAAATTTGAAAGTTGAAGAAATATATAATGATATTTATAGAGAAAATAAATCAATAGAAGAAAATATAAAATATATACATAATTACATTATTAATAATACAAAATATGATATAGATTATATAAATGAAAATTCATTAATACCTTCTAACACTGCATATGGACCATTATTTTATAATAAAGCAATATGTAGTGGATACACAGATTTAATGAGTTTATTCTTATATAAAATGGATATACCTAATTATAAAATATCTAATGATAAACATATATGGAATTATATTTATTTAAATAATGAATGGTTACATTTAGATTTAACTTGGAATGATCCAGTACAACCTAATAATGAGGATGTTCTTAGATATTATTTCTTTCTTGTAAATAAAGATGAGTTGTATATGCATGATAAAGATGATGTACATATATTTGATAAAGCAATGTATGAAAAAAACTAGTTTTACTAGTTTTTTTATATTTCTTGTATAACAGTTATAACCATTGGTTTACACTCAGTTTCATAAAATAAATACTTGCCTACATCTTCTCTAATTGAATTCTTTATTTTATTATAATCTACATAATTTATAGTTGTATTTTCAACTATTTTTTCTAGTGATATTCTTTCAATTTCTTTTATAATATCACCACTATCTTTAACATATATAAATCCTCTAGTAAGAACTTCTGGTCCTGCTAATATTTCTTTACTCTTCTTATTAATTGTAGCACATACTATTACTATTCCATTATCACTTAGCATTTCTCTATCTTTTAATACTAATTCACCTATATCTCCTACTGAAGTACCATCAATCATAATATCATCAACTTTGATTTTATCAAATGATTCTAATAACTTTTGATTTTCAATTACTACTATATCTCCATTTTGTTTAAGTAATATATTCTCTTTTGGTATACCTAAACTATTAGCTATATTAGCGTTTGCTACTTGATGTCTATATTCTCCCATAACAGGAAAATAATATTTCGGATTTATTAAATCTAACATCAACATAAGATCTTCACTTGAAGCATGATGAGTTAAATATTTATTTTTTGATAAAGTAATTACTTCTGCACCTATTTTTGCTATTTTATCAGATATTTTTGTTATTGTTTTCTCACTATCATCTGTTATAGGATCTAAGAATACAAATGTATCTGAATCTTTAATTTTTATATATTTATCATATCCATTAACTATTTTATCAACATTAACAAAAGGTTTCTCAGTCTCACTAGAAGTTAATATAATAATATCTCTATCATCAATATTACTTAAATTTCCTATTCTATCTTTATTTATATTCATATATTTTTCATCAATAACATAATTGACTATATTTTGAAGTCTTTTACCCATTATTACTACTTTTCTATGAGTTTTAACTACTTCATTAAATAATTCTTGTATTCTATAAACATCAGTTGGAAATACATTAAATATAATTCTATCTTCATTTCTTATTAATATTTCATTTATTAATGAAGATATTCTATGATTTGGTGAAGTATATCCTTTTTTCTCAGCATACATTGATTCTGACAACAAACATAATACACCTTGTTTACCTAAATATGCTAATTTACCTACATCTGTCTTATAACTACCTCTCATAGTAGGATCAAACACAAAATTCCCAGTGTAAAATATAGCTCCATCTAATGTATTTAATACATATCCTACTGCTTCTGGTACTGAATGTGTAACGCTTATTGGAAATACACTATTTTCTCCAAATACTATCTTTTTATGAGGTGAAATTTCAAATAAATTATTATTTAATTTAATTTCTTTTTCATCAAATATTTTTTTAATGGTATCTATTGTAAATTTAGTTCCATATATCTTAATACTTGGTATATCTTCTACAATATTTAATAATGCTCCCATTTGTTCGTTATGTGCATGAGTAATAAATATACCTTTAACTCTCTTTATATTTTTTTCAATATAAGAATAATTAGGTATTATATAATCTATACCATATAATTTTTCATCTGCATATTTTAATCCAGCATCAAAAATGAATATATCATCATTAACTTCAACTACATACATATTCTTTCCAATTTCATTTAAACCGCCCATACTAAAAATTTTAATTTTGCTCATTTCTTTTCCTCCTAAATTTTTTAAAAAGATTTTTGCTAAATTAATTATACCAAAAATTCATTTAAAATCAAGCAAAAAGAATTAGATATACTAATTCTTTTCATATAATCCTAATAATCTTTTATATATTCCTGGTTCTACACAATCTATAGTATTTAAAGTTAATTCTAAAGACTTCTTATATTCTCCATTTATAAACATCTTTTCAGACCTATTTAAACCATCTTCTATATCTTGTTTACCACTTCTATATCTATTTCCATATACAATTGCTTTTTCTGCCATATTAGCAGTCTTAATTAGCTCATTTGTAGTGTTAGAGAACTTAAATACTAAATCCCTAGCTGTATCTACCCTAGTATTTAATATATCAATATTAATAGGTTTTTTAGATAATTCTCTGCTTATCTCCTTAATAGCATCAGTAGCTTCTTGCAATTGAGTAAAATAATAACCTGGTATTATAGGAAATTTATATGATCTTATTTTATATTTAGCTATTTTTAATATATCTGATATTTCAGAATATTGTTCTCTTGCTCTCTTTTCGTCTTCTTGCATATTACCAACAGTTTCAATATAATTACTTAATCTTTCATATAACTTCATTTGCTTAATAGATAAAATTTCTAACTCTTTCATCAATCTAGAATATGGGAAACTAGAAGTTTCCTTTGTTTCATATAATGTATCAAAATCTTCATTAATCTTCTTATACTCTTCAGATAAATCATTTAATTTGCATAACTGATCTTTACTTAATTTATAATTATATTTTATATCTTTATCCATTCCATATAACATATTTAATTGTTCATCAATTTTAACACATTTAGATTTAAATGATAATACTTGCTCATCAAATGTTTTCTTAGAAATCTTTTCTCTCTCAAAATCATTAAACATAGAATCAAAATAATCTAATATAACTTTTAACTCGAATATAACATCTTCTAAATTTAATACTCTAATTCTACACATTATATCTTCAATTTTCTTCTTAGTTTCTTCTATGTTATACTCTACATTTAAATAATCTAATTGGAATCCACTTTTAATCATTTTATTATAAATTAACATTATCTCTTCAATTCTTTTAGGTATTAAATTATTAGCCATAAGAATAGCAGAAGGTAATTCATCCATAACAGTTTCCATATGAGATACCATAGAACTAATTACATTAGTTATTAAATTTGTTTCTTCATATTCTTGATTTTCAAGTAATACTTCGAAATCTTTAAATCTTTTTTCAATATTTTCAATTTGCAATTTTACAGTTTCTCTAACTTCACCAAAATCTTCTTTTAATGATTCATAATTTTGCAAAATAATTCTATATCTTGATTTTAAATCAGTAATAATAGTTCTATTTTTATCTTCACATAAAGTTATTTCTTGTATTTCAGACATTAATCTTAATTTATTTTCATTTGCTTCATATATCTTTAATTCTATTTTTACTTTCTTTTCTTTATATAAAGAAAACTTTCTTTGATCTAATAAGAAGTCGGCTTCTATTAACATATCATTTATTTCAGATAACATATTACTTTTTATTTTTTCTATTTTATTTTGCCATATATCATATTTAACTTTAATCTTATCATTTTTAGATAAAGATTCTACTTTAGACAATTCACTCATAATAGGAGAATCTATTACTTTATTTTTTTTAACTTCTAAATCACATATTTCTCTTTTCATTTTTTGTTTTTTAATTGATTGCATTAAACTAAGAATGATTATTATAAATAAAATCGCAATAATATAATATGTTACTATTTCTAAAACTAAATTATTCATATAATCCTCCTTTATTGTATACATTATAATTTTAACATATATTTTAAATTTTTGATAATATTATTTGACTATTTAACACTTTAATATTATAATACATTTGCATTAAACATTCGAGCGGCATTCAATGGGTTTATAACGTGTTTATTCTAAATATAAGTAGTATAGCTGCTATATGAAAGTATATGATAAACACCCTATAGATTTGAATTGAATTCAATGTTTAATAGAACATTGAAAGGAGAAAGAAAAATGAGATATACGGGTTCAACTTATAAAAGAAGTCGTCGTGTTGGTTTCTCAACATTAGAAACAGGGAAAGAATTATTAAAGAAACCATATGGACCAGGGCAACATGGAAATAGCAGAAAGAAAAAACAATCTGATTATGCAATTCAATTAAATGAAAAACAAAAAATAAGATTTACATACAATTTAACTGAAAAACAATTAGAAAGAACATTTAAAACTGCTAGTAAAATAAAAGGTATAGTTGGTGAAAACTTCTTAAAAATGCTTGAAAGTAGATTAGACAATATAACATATCGTATGGGATTATCTAATACTAGACGTGGTTCTAGACAATTAGTAAATCATGGACATGTTAAAGTTAATGGAAGCAAAGTTGATATTCCTTCTTATCAAGTAAAACCAGGAGATATAATTACACTTAGAGATAAATCAAAAGATTTAAAAACAGTTAAAGAAGCATTAGAAAAAACAGTTAAAACTGTTGATTATGTATCATTTGATAAAGAAAAACTTGAAGGTAAATATATTAGATATCCAGAAAGAAGCGAATTAAATGCAGATATTAACGAATCATTAGTAGTTGAATATTATAGTAGATAAAAAAGGTTATTTTTTAACCTTTTTTTCTTTATTCAATAAATAAATTGTTAGTCCAACAGTAATAGAAGATAATGCAGAAGATATTATTCTCTTTTTATATACTATATTATCAGTTTTAAAATCTTCCTTATATAATTCATACTTATTTTGACATTCTTCTTCCTCTTGACCTATTGAACATATACCTTCAGAAACACTACAAATACAGTTCTCTTCTTTAAAAACAATATAAGTTTTTAATTTATTAGTAAATGCTAAATTAACAAAACCATTATAAAAAACTATTAATGAAACAATAAAACCAATTAATAATACAAGATTTGTTATTCTCAATATCAAATCTTTTTCTTTTCTAAATAAATACATTATTTCTTCCCCCTATTCATAAAGTAAATAACACCACTAACTATTACTATATTACCTAAAAATATAAATAATTGTTTTAAATTTTCGTTATTACTATTATCATAATAATATAAATAATTTTCATAATTATTCATACATAACTCATCAGCAGCTTCTGTTTGTTCTTGATAATAATACTCACAATTTTTATATGAATATAATTCATATTCTATCTTTTCTTCTTTTATTAATATATTAGTTAATTGTGTCCAAAAAAGAACCATTCCTACTACTAACCATATAACTAATACCATATTAGTTATTCTAAAAATTAAATCTTTCTCTTTATTAAATAAATTCATATTATTCCTTTCTATACTAATTCTACTAAATTATATGTTTTTTTACCTTTTCTTATTATTAAATACTTATTAAACATTGCATTATCTTTATTATACACTTTATTTTCATCAGTTATTTTTTCGCCATTAACAGTAATAGCACCATTATTTATCATTTCTCTTGCTTCTCTTTTACTAGATAATATATTAGAATTAACAAGAATATCTAATATACTCATATTATTATCTAATTTACTACTTGTAACACCATTAAAGCACTCTTCTAGCTCATTTAAACTAAGTTCCTGTACTTTACCCGAAAATAAAGTTTCAGTTATTTTTAGAGACCTTTTATATGCTTCATCGCCATGTAATAAAGTAACAACTTCTTTTGCAAGTAATTTTTGTAATACTCTTCCCTCTTTAATTTCATCTGTTATATTGTTTTCTAATTTTTCGATTTCTTCTATATCAAGTAGTGTTAAATTTTTTAAAAATTTAACTACATCTTCATCAGCAGTATTTATTAAATGTTGATATATTTGATACGGAGAAGTCATCTTTTCATCTAACCATAAAGCTCCAGATTCACTTTTACCAAATTTAGTTCCATCAGATTTAACCAATAGCGGTGAACTAATACCAATTACCTCACTATTATCTCCTTTTACTTTTCTTATTAATTCCAATCCAGCAGTTATATTTCCCCACTGATCAGAACCACCAAATTGTAATTGACAATCATACTTCTCATATAATTTAAGAAAATCAATTGATTGAATCAGCATATAAGAAAACTCAGTATAAGATATACCAGAATCTAATCTAGACGCTATTGTATCTTTAGCTAACATATAATTAATATTAAAATACTTACCATAATCTCTTAAAAAAGATATAGTATCAATTTTAGATATCCAATCATAATTATCAACCAATATTGCTTTATCTTCACTAGAAAAATCTATAAATCTACTTAATTGATTTTTAATCTTTTGAGCATTTTCTAAAGATTTATCTAATGATAATAACTTCCTTTCACCAGATTGCTTAGGATCACCTATTAATCCAGTAGCTCCACCAACTAGGATTATTGGTTTATGTCCATATTTTTGCAAAAGCATCATTCTAACTACCTGTACAAAATTACCTATTTGCAAAGATTGTGCAGAAGGATCAAAACCACAATAAAAAGTAATCTTTTTATCGTTTAATAAACTTTTAGCAAGCTCTTCATTACTAACATCTTTTATCATATCTCTTTTAATTAACTCATCATATAATTTCATATTGCCTCCTATTTTAATGCAAAAAAAGCACCCTAATCTAAGGACGCTTTTACGTGGTACCACCTTAGTTCATAGTAAACTATGCACTCATACTTTAACGCAGTTAACGATTTGTAAGTATTTCATTGTTTACTAAGTTTGTTTTCCATCAACCAACAAATTTCTATATTTCTTATAAACAATTACTATTATTCAAATTATTTTTCTTCTAATTTTTTTAATACTTCTTTTGTTCTTTCAATTAAAGAAGCTTTTAATGCTTTAACTGCATCTTCTACAACTGGTTTTCCTTCTTTTTTAGCCATTTCATAAAGATCAGCAACTTTATTTTTTAATTGTTCAATTTTCTTTTCAACAATTTTTCTTGCTTTTTCTTCATCTAAATCTTTTAATTCTGTTTCTATTTCTTTAATTTTCTTATTGAATTTTTCTTTAACATCATCAACATCAATTTCTTTAACCTTATCAATAAGTTCATTAATCTTCTTAGAAACATCCTTTCTTGTTTCACTACCTTTTTTAGGTGCGAAAAGCAAACCAGCTGCTGCTCCTAAAACAGCTCCCAATAAAAATTTACTCCTCTTCTTTTTCTTCATCATTTTCTTTCATCTCCTTTTCTTTATTTTTTTTATTTTTAAATACTCTTGATATAAATCCAGCAACAGAATCTACAATTCTATCAGTAACACTTGATATTTTATCAGTCATATTATCTATAATATTAAATACTCCATTTAATGACTTTACTTTTTTATCAACATCTTCAACTATATCTTCAACTTTATTCATAGTTTTAATAAACTTAATTCCAATTATTATTAATATTATTAATAATGCTATACCTGCTGCATATAATATTATAGGTAATACTTGTCCCATAAAATCAATAAACGTCATTTTCATCATCTCCTTCTTCTTTATCTTTATACATCTTATCTACTAATGAATAAAGATCATCTTCATCACCAGTATCCTTTAATAATTCGTCAATAGATTTTATTTTCTCATCTATTTCATTTAAATCATATGATTGCTCTTCTTCATATGATTGTTCTTCTACTACTTCGCGTTTATCTTTAATAGGTTCTTCTTTAAAAAATAAATTAATTTCAGTTTTTTCAATACTCTCTTTATCATTATTTGAATATTTTTCTTCTCTAGAAATAACTGTACCATAAGCTTTACTTCTAACTTCTTCTAAATCTGGTTTCTTATCACTATTTTCTAACAATCCATCTCTAACTGTAGTCTCTTGTTTACTACCCTTATCCATAACTCCATATATTGGAGAAATCATTGGTGAAGGTTTAAATTCCTTCTTCTCTTTTTTAGGAACTTCAGGCATTTTAAACTTCTTATCTATCATATTAATTGTTGATTTTCTTTCTTTCTCATCAAAATCATCATCAAATGCTATTGGAAATTTAAATGTAGGTTCATTATTAAAGATTTTTCTTTCAGGTTCTTCTTTTTTT
>JAQVSJ010000006.1:19845-31367 GCA_028700595.1 Bacilli bacterium
TTCTTCTTTTTTTACTTCCTCTTTTTTTTCTTCAAGCTTCTTTTCTTCTTTTATTTCTTCTTGAGGTTCTACCTTTACTTCCTCTTTTATTTCTTCTTCATAAAATAAATTTTTAAATTTATCAAATAAACTCATTTAATCCACCTCTAATTCTTGATTTCCAATAATTGGATCAATATCATCTAAATTAATACTTTCATTATATTCATTATATTCATTTATATAATCTAAGAAACTACCATTCTTTCTCTTTGACTTAAATATATCATACTTTTCTTCATTAAAATTAAATTGACTATCACTTAACATTAAATCCGCAACATAATCATTAAATTTAACTGATGAAAGCAAATACATTATATTTAGAAAACTATCTTTTAAATTCTTTTCATTAACAAATGCTTCTATTCTAGAATGATTATATAAAGCTTCTATAAAATATATACCCTCAATTTCATTTATTTCAACATATCCGGTTTTATCTTCAAACTTTATTTTTCTAGATAACATTGCATTGTCATTTAATTCGTAATCATATTCAGTATTATAATAATAACCAACAATATCTACATATAAATAATAATAATCTCCATTATAATATAATTTTTCATTATAATTAGTGCTTTCTATTAATTTAACACCATTTGGAATATAATATTTATAACCTCTTGCTACAGTATTAGTTAATCTTCCATCTTTTAATATTGTATCAATAACTATATCAAAATTATCATTATTTAATTCTTTTATACTGCAACCACTAAAAATTAACATAATTATTAGTAGTAATAATATTTTTTTCACCATTTCACCCACTTCTTATATTATATCACGAAGGTTATTATTTTATTCAAACTAATTAAACATTTACATCTTTAAACACTCTAATTTGTATATAGGTTTTCCTTCATTAGCAAATTTATCTTCATATTCAGTAGTTATATAGTCTTCATCAGTGTTGTGTAAATCAAAAGTAATATTACTAATTTTATATCCATATTGATTTAAAGACACAATAGAATATTCAAAAAATGCTCTATTATCTGTTTTTAATATTATTTTATTATTATCTTTAAATATACTACTATATATATCTAAAAATTGTTTACTTGTTAATCTTCTTTTCTCATGTCTATTTTTTGGCCATGGATCAGAAAAATTTAAATATATAGTGTCTATTTCATTACTAAATATATTAACTAAATCATCTGCATCACATTTAATTAATCTAAGATTGTTTACATCATTATTTTCTATTTTTTTAATAGCTTTAGCTAATATACTATCTGCTCTCTCTATACCAATATAATTATTATTTTTATTTAAAATAGCATTTTCAATTATAAATTTACCTTTACCCATCCCAATTTCCAACATAATTGGATTATTGTTATTAAATAACTCTTTATATTTTCCTTTATATTCATAAATATCTTTTATTAAATATTTTGATTTACTCAATATATTATCTTTATTTTTAATGTTTCTAAGTCTCATATTATCACCTTTATTCTGCTATAAATGAATATTGTAATTCCCCTTCTGTTCTCACTACATGTACTCTTCCTGTTATTTGAACATCTTTATCTTTAGGACTATATATTGGACAAGTTAAATACTTTTCTGTACATAAAAAATCTATAGTTAAATCAAAAGAAGTATCATCTATATAACTAAGCGTATTATCAGATACATATAATCTAGCAGCATCTACTATACGATTTATAGTAATATCATATGCTTTTTCTTTAGAATCATCTAAGAACCCCATTAATTTTGGAGTTGCAATAGCTGCTAGAACAGCAATAACAATAATAATTACTAATAATTCTATTAAAGTAAATCCTTTTTTCATATATACCTACCTACTTTAATAATATCATTTTATAATTTTACAGTCAATTAAATAAAATGATATAATTCTAATGGTGATAATATGAAAAAAACATTTGAATATACGTTAGATAATAAGAGATATCATACTTTAAATTACTACTACAAAAACAAATATAATTTAAAAATAGCAAAAATTAGTTTAAATGGTAATTTCACTTGTCCTAATAAAGATGGAAAAATATCAAAAGATGGATGTATTTATTGCTCAAAATATGGTAGTGGAGATTTTTCTGGAAATATAAATAAAAGTATTACAGAACAATTTTATGAAATTAAAGAAATAATGGATAAAAAATGGGAAAACACAAAATACATAGCATATTTTCAAGCAAATACTAACACATATGCTCCACTTAATATATTAAAACAAAAATATGAAGAAGCATTAAATATAAAAGATGTAATTGGTATAAACATTGCTACAAGACCAGATTGTATTGAAGATGATGTTTTAAATTATTTATGTGAATTAAATAAAAAAACAAACTTAACTATTGAAATAGGTTTACAAACAATACATGATAAAACATCAAAACTTATAAATAGAGGCCATGATTTAAAATGCTTTGAAAACACTTTATATAAATTAAGAAATAAAAATATAGATGTCGTTGTTCATATTATTAATGGTTTGCCTTATGAAACAAAAGAAATGATGATAAATACAGTTAAATATTTATCAAAATTAGATATACAAGGTATTAAAATACATATGTTATATATTTTAAAAGATACTACAATACATAATATGTATAAAAAAGAAAAATTTCATATATTAACTAAAAAAGAATATGTAAACATAGTATGTGATCAATTACAATTATTACCAAAAAAAATAGTGATTCATAGAATCACTGGAGATCCAAAAAAAGAAGATCTAATAAGCCCTAAATGGTTATTAAAAAAGTTTTGTGTTCTTAATGAAATAGATAAAGAACTTTTAAAAAGAAATACTTATCAAGGCTTTAATTTGGAATAAATTCATATTCATAAGCACCAGATGGTTTTGTTATTCTTACAAACCCTTCAAAAGGTTCTTCAGTAATCGGATCTATACAATTACTATCTAAATAATCATTATATTTTAATACATCTATTGTTATATCAACATAACTATTTGTTAATAAATCACTTTCATAAATAGAAAAATTTTCATAGAAATAAGCTTTAGCAGCGTCTTCGATTGTAATAACTACTAAATCATGAGATTTAGCTTTTGAATTATTAATAATAGTTTTAACAGTAGGAACAACTATTAAAGTTAAAGAAGTTAATATTACTAATACTACAATTATTTCTATTAAAGTAAATCCCTTTTTCATATAATCACCTCAATTTCAATATTTTTTCAAACATAGGAAGAACACCAATATTATCTTTTCTATGTTGTGGTAATTGATATATATCATGTCCCGGATATTCATTTCCTTCTACTAATAAAGGTCCTTCATCAGTAAACGCTATATCCCAACCAACCATTTTTACTTTATCTTGAATTTTAGAAACATCTTTTACTAACTTAATTGCTTCTTTCCAATATGGAATTTTAAATCCAACAATTTTAGTTTTAGTATAAGGATGCATTTCATATACATTACCCTTTTTATCAATAGCTGGAAAATTAATTATACCTGTTTCGATATCAACAGGAGCAGTCATACCACCACTATTAAAATTATCTACAAAATTACCTTTATTCCCTATTCTTACAAATGCAATTGCAACATTAGGTTTATTATCAACATACATACCAACTATTCTAACTGTATTAACTGATAACGGATACAACTTATTCATTACCTTATTTTGAATTATTACTTCTTCTAATACAATTAAATTATTATCTTTTAAATGTTTAAATAAATCTTTAATATTATATTCAGATACTTTAATTTTTTCTATTCCTTTTCCACAAGAACCAGATCTAGGTTTACATATTATGTATTCTTTGTTTTTTACAAATTTTTTTAAATTTTTTTCATCACTTAATATAGTATGATCTCTTTTTAGATATTTACTAAATTTTTTATTAAACTCATCTTTATTTAAAAACCAATGATAATATTCTCTATTATTTAAAGTTCTAATATATTTATCGTTTTTACCCCTAGTCATAAAAGTTTTTCTATCTTTTAAACTAGCATTGTACATTTCACATGCATAATAATCCATATACCCGGCTTGATATACAATACCACTATAAATCATATCAATAAAAACATAAAGTTTGCTTCTACCACTTTTTAAAGCGGTTTTTTTTATAATTTCTCTCATGTTTTTAAAATTCATCTTAAATATTCTTTTAATTAAATAAGTAATTCTTTTCATTTATTACCACTCTTCTTAATTATTTTTTCTAATTCATTTAATAACTTTTTACATACTACTTTCTTATCATAATTATCATAAGCATATTTTTTAATTTTCTTAGAACTATACTTACTACTATTATTGTACATGTATGCAATTGCTTTTGCAAATTGTTCTGGATTCTTAACTTCTACTAACAAACCATTACTATCATTAACTATTTCTTCTGGTCCTCCACATTTAGTAGATATACAAGGAATACCACATGCCATCGCCTCTATAATAGGTATTCCGAAAGTTTCTATTGTACTAGAAACACATAATACATCAGAACTACATAATTCATAAGGTATCTTATTATTATCAATATATCCTTTAAATTTTACATATTTATCTAAATTTAAATTACTACATATATCTTTATAATACTTTTCATATTCACCAGTACCAATAATATTCAATCTTATTTTACTAATATTATATTGATCTATTACTATCCTAAGTGCTTGCAATAAAGTTTCTAAAGATTTAACTTTAAAAAAATTACATATATTAATTAATGTGAAAACTGATGTTTTTCTCTTTTCAATATCAAATCTCTTAGTATCAATATAATTTGGTATTATTACAGTATCTTTTCTACCATTTTTATCTAAATAATCTTTAATCTTTTTACTAACAGCATAATAACCATTTGCTTTCTTTGCTATAAACTTAAATTGTTTATTATAATTTTTCATAACATCAATTGAATGTTCATGAACAACAAAAGGTATATTTTCTTTTTCTGATATAAATTGTGCTGCTAAACCTGCTGGAAGAACACTTTGAGCAAATATAATATCAGGTTTACCATTATATTTTATATATTTTTTATATAATCTATATGCTGCTTTTTTATATATATTATAAGATAAATCTAAATTAATCTTTTTTAAATTAATAATATTGCTTTTATAAAATTTAAAACAATAATCTTTCTTCTTATTATTAAAAATAGAAAATATATTTTTAAGTCCTATTCTCTCTATATGTATCATAGAAACATCTGCATATTCTGACATATTTTCAGCTTGTTTAATAAAATAATTTCCCCATATCGGATTATTTTTACTAGGGTACCAAGATGGTATAAATAAAATTTTCAAAATATCACCCCTATTTTACTTTTTTTAAAACATTATCAATTATATCTTTTCTACCACATCTAAGTGATACTTGTACTAAATCAAATCCAGGTCTTCTATTTCCTTCTACAAATATCGGACCATTTTCACTAATAGCAACATCCCATCCAACTACTTTAATATTAGTATTAACTAGTGCTGCTTCCTTAACTAAACTTATAATATTTTCCCAACATGGAATTTGAAAATTGTTAAATTTAGTTTTACTTAAAGGATGCACTTTATATTCATTAAGATCTTTATCTAAAGCATTTCCCATTAATCTACCATTTTTTAAATTAATTGCAACTCCCATTCCACCACTATGAAAATTATCTACAGCATGTTTTCCATTTCCTATTCTTACACCTGCATATAATATTTCAACTTCATTATTATTTACAAAAGTCATAACTCTAATAGTATTTACACTTTTATCACACAATTTATTCATATCTTTGTTTTGAATTATTAATTCTTCAATAAATAGTCTATTATTTAATAAATTATTATAAAATTCATTTATATCTTTAATATCACTAACTTTAATCTTTTTAACTCCAAATCCACCCAATCCATCAATTGGCTTAATCATAATATATTCCTTATTCTTAATAAAAGATTTTAATTTATTTAATCCATTTTCAGGAACATACCATTCTCTTCCAACATATTTTTTAAAATTATTTAAAAAATTAGGTTTTATAGTAAAATACTTCTTATATTTTTCAGGACTAACGATTGCATAAAATTTCTTTTGAGTTCTTACTACTGCATATGTTTTGATATCCTTAGAACTTTTTAAATAGAACTGATAATTTAAATAATCTGTCAATGTAGCACCAATTCTAATATACCAATAGAGCATATGAAATAATAACCATATTAATGATTTATTATATTTCTTTGATATTTCTTTTAGTCTTTTAATATAACTTAATATTTTATTCATATAACTCCTATATTAAAAAGCTAACTATTAATTAGCTTTATTGCTTTTTCTCTCAAATCTTCTAAAGTACCATTATTATCTATTGTATAATCGTACTCATTAAAATCATCTAAATCTATTTCAGTAACATGCTTTCTTTGCTCTTCAGTTAATCCATCTTCATAATCACCACTTCTAATAAGATGAATAACTTTTGCATTCTTAAAACTATTCTTAATAAAATTAACTTCATTTTTAAATCTTGCATCGCTAATTATAAAACTATCAAAAAAATAAGATAATACTTTTGCGTCTTCACATAATCTATTTGCCATGAAGAATTTTAAATTTAAATCATTTCTTATTCTATCTCCAATAACATTTAAAAAATCTCTTGGTTTTGTTTCTTCTGAACCATTCCATCCGAAAAAATCAATTGCATAACCTTTAATATATTTAGAAAGCTTTAATTCTGCACATTTCTTATTTTGTTTTTTTAATTCTTCCATAATAAAATCACACAATGTATCTTTTCCTGTTCTAGCTTTTCCACATATTATATATATTGTTGGTTCATTAGATTTCATAATTACTCCTCTAGTCTCTTTTTTCTATATACTTTGTATTTCTCTTCTAACCATACAAATATTATTTTTAATACTGCTACTATTGGTGCTGCTAGAATCATACCCATAATACCAAAGAAATGTTCAAATATTAATAAACTTATTAATATTGTTACTGGATGTAACTTCATAGCTTTACTCATAACTAAAGGATGTATAACATTCCCTTCTATAGTTTGAATAATAAGTATCAATACACCTACTAATATTCCAGTACCTGCTCCTTGTGAAAATGCAACTATTATTGCAGGTATAGCTCCAATATATGGTCCAACATAAGGAATAATATTAGTAACACCACATATTAAACCTAATAAGAATGGAGCTTTTAAACCAACTAAGCTAAATACTAAAGTACACAATACTGTAACTAAAGTAGATGTTATTGCAGTTCCTTTAACAAAATTAAATAATGATATATTTATTTCTGAAAACAATCCAGTTGATTCTTTTCTAAATCTCTTAGGGATTATATTTAATATAACTCTCTTTGAATTATCAAAATCAAACAATAAATATAAACCAATCATTAATCCTAGCAAGAACACTCCAAAGAAAGAAAACATACCCTTTACTATTGAAACAAATGTTGCTGGTAAACTTGTAGTTAGTTCACTAATAAATGTTTCTACTGAATGTATTGCTTCTAATTTAATATTATCAAAATTAATAAATTCAGTTGATTTTAATCCATTAAATATATTATTAAACCAACCAACAATGTCATCTAATATTTTAGGTAACATTTGAATAAAATCATTTAATTGTTCAAATATTACTGGTATCATCCAATTAAATAATAAATATACTATTGTAATAAGTAACACAAATACTACAGAAGTACTTAATATTCTATTTATTTTTTTTGTTTGAAAAAATTTAATTATAGGATCAATTAGCCAAGCTAAAACTAATCCTATAAAAAATGGAGCCAATACTTTTAATAAAGTAACAAAGAAACCTAATATTTGCCACTCTCTATTTATTAAAGCTATTGTATATATAGATAAAATTATTAAAATAATGTAAATAATTTTTAATATTTTACTACCTACTTCTAAAACTTCATTTAATCTATTTGTATTTAATTTACCTTTCTTAGAAACTAAATTTTCCTTTTCTTTCATATATACCCTCCTAAATTAATTATACAACTATACATTTGTTTAATCAATTGTGTTTACACTTTTATTATAAAAAAACAAGCTAAAAAAGCTTATTTTTTTTCATATATCTCTTTTTTTATTAATAATACAAAATCATTAATACTTAAATTAATAGTCTCTTCACTATTGTGCTCTCTATAACTTATAGTTCCACTGTTTAATTCTTTGTCACCAACTATTAAAGTATAAGATACTTTCTTAGTTTGTGATTCTCTCATTTTATACCCAAGTTTTTCATCTCTATCATCTAATTTTACTCTTATATTGTTTTCTAATAATATATTCTTTAAATCATTACAATACTCTAAATGATATTTATTATTAACAGGTATTATATTAACTTGTATTGGAGATAACCAAAGAGGAAATATACCTGCATAATGTTCTATTAATATTCCAACAAATCTTTCTACTGCTCCAAATATTACTCTATGTAACATTACAGGACGTTTCTTAGAACCATCACTATCTATATAAGTTAAATCAAATCTTTCAGGCATATTCATATCTAATTGAATAGTACCACATTGCCATTCTCTTCCTAATGAATCCATAATATGAAAATCTAATTTAGGTCCATAAAATGCTCCATCACCTTCATTAATCTTATAATCTTTACCTGCTTTTTTACAAGCACTTGCTAAAGCTTTTTCAGCTTTATCCCATATTTCTATTGATCCAATATATTTTTCTAAAGGTCTAGTAGATAATTCTACTGAATATTCTAAATTAAATACTTTATATATTCTATCTACAAAACTAATTAATCTTACAACTTCATCTTCTATTTGAGATTCAGTCATAAATATATGAGCATCATCTTGAGTAAAAGTACGAACTCTAAACAAGCCATTTAAAGCTCCACTAGCTTCATGTCTATGTACTAAACCTAATTCACCTACTCTAATAGGAAAATCCTTGTATGAGTGCAAAGAATTCTTATAAACCAACATTCCACCAGGACAATTCATCGGTTTAATAGCATATTCTTTTTCATCAATATTTGATATATACATATTATCTTTATAATTCATCCAGTGTCCAGATATTTCCCACAAATCTTTACTTAACATAATAGGAGTTTTAATAAATTCATATCCTTCTTTAGTATGTTCTTCATACCAAAAATTTTCTAATTCTCTTCTAAGTATCATTCCATTTGGTAACCAAAAAGGAAAACCAGAACCATAATCACTAAACATAAATAAGTCTAATTCTTTTCCTAATCTCTTATGATCTCTCTTCTTAGCTTCTTCTAAAAAATCCATATGTTCTTTTAATGCTTCTTCACTATCAAAACATATTCCATATATTCTTTGCAACATTTTATTTTTAGAATCACCTTTAAAATAAGCTCCACTAGTTTTTAATAATTTAAAATATTTTAATATACCTGTATTTTCAACATGAGGTCCTCTACATAAATCAATAAAACTTCCTTGTTTATATGCAGTTATAACTCCATCTTCCATATTATTAATTAAATCTATTTTATATGGATCATCTTTAAACATACTTAAAGCTTCTTCTTTACTAAGAACTAATTTTTCGATAACTATATTTTCTTTAGATATATCTTTCATTTTATTTTCAATCTTTAAAAGATCCTCTTCATTGAGAACATCATCACCTAAATCAATATCATAATAAAAACCTTCATTAATTACAGGTCCCACCCAAAATAATGAATGAGGATACAACTTCTTAACTGCATGTGCCAATAAATGGGCACAACTGTGATTCAATACACTAAGTTTTTCGTTTTCTTTAATATTTATCATATTAACCTCCTAATACAAAAAAAAGACGGTATAAGGAGTGCAAAGCACGGTACCATCCTTTATTTAACTTTTTTGATAACGGATCTCTCCGGGATAAAATCCTGCTAAAAGGTAGTAATTATTATTTAAAGCATTAGTTTTCACCAACCACTAACTCTCTATAACTTATACATAATAATGTTATCCTTTATAAACATTTATACAACAAGTATATTGTTTTTATATTAAATAGTCAATGCTTATTTTTTATTTTCATATATTCATTAACATAATTATCATTTATTTCTTTTTTATTATTCAATTGTTTAGCTGCTTCTTCTACAAAATCTTCATAAGAATATATAACATCATCTGAATAATTACTATCAATTATTAATTCTTTTGTTATTCTCTCATTTATAAAAGATGAATAATTTCCCATTGGACATGTTGCTTTAGCATAACAAGATAAACCTAAAGCATTATGTCCTATATTATCTTTAGAATAATATGCTGAATTATATTTTGAAAAAACAGTCTTTTTAAGCATCTTTTGAATTTCACTCTCTGGAATGTTTCTTCCTAATAATAATTTCTTTAGTCCATCTACTTCTTTAATTACTTTTTCATAATCAATCTTATTATGAACTCTATAAACAAATGGAATACCTTTTTCATTAGCTTTACTAGCTATTAATTCACAGGTTTTAGACATTATTGTACACATAATCTTTTGACTATTTACTCCAACAGTACAATAATCCTCTTCACTTTTTATATTTGAATCAATATGTTTCATTATTTTATTCATATTTGATTTACTTCTATTATTCTTATTTTGTTTTTCAATTACATTACTACATTCATCTAAATTTCTTAATAATATTGCTAATTTAGATTGTTCATTGCCTTCTAATATTTTATCAGCAAAATCATAAGATAAATTTATATCAACACTAACCATACTATTATATGAATTAAAATTAACAACATTATAATTATTGTCAAATTCAATAGCATGAGTAACTGCCACTCTACTACCATTACTTAATAAAGAACATTTATCGTAACACAATTCTTCAGGCAACATAGTTATAGTATCAGATTTAGACATATATAAAGTAAAAGACCTTCTGTATGCTTCGTTATCTATTTGAGAACCTTTTTTAATATAACTGGCTGGATCTGATAAATGCACATATAACATACTATTTCCATTATCTAATTTTTCATATGAAATTGCTTGATCTAATGCAAGAGAATTTTCAGGATCAATAGTAATAGTATAAAGTTTTGTAAAATCTAATCTTTTAACATTTAAATCCAATTTAGTTTCTCCAATAAAATTATTATATTTTTCATATTTTTTATTTAAATTAATAAGCTTTTCATTAAAATTAAAATCATTATTTTTTAGTTTATTTTTTAAATCTTCCAAGAAAAAAGTTCTTCTATCTCTACTTTTCTTAGTTTCTTTCATTCTTTTAACTTCTTCAATAGCTTTGTTAATACTATTTTGCAACGAATTATTTACTTTCACAAAATTTCTTTTATATTTTCTTAAAAATTCATCAATAATAATCTCATAATAAAGCACATCAAGCATATTCTTTTGATCATTAGATTGTACTAAAACAATATAATCTTTAATTAAATTTTCATAAAAA
>JAQVSJ010000027.1 GCA_028700595.1 Bacilli bacterium
ATTATTTTATCATTTTAACTATTATTAAGCAATATAAAAAAGCAACAAAATTAATTTGTTGCTTTTATTATTATTTCCAAGAATCGTTATCGTTGTTTCTTCTAGAATTGAATCTTTCATTCTTTCTAGCTATTCTACAATCTTTACATCTTGTTGGCTCATTAGTGAATCCTTTTTCTTTATAGAATTCTTGTTCGCCAGCTGTAAATACGAATTCTTTACCGCAGTCTTTACAAACTAAAGTCTTATCAGTCATGTGTATACCTCCTTCTTCAAATATGGATTTTAACTTTCTAATTTCCACCATTTTAAGGAGGGATCGAATAAATTTAAAATCTATTGATATATTAGCACTCTTTTTCATAAATAGCAAGCATTTACCACTTTATTTCACTTTTATTTGCACTTTTTAGTATATTATTAACTTTTGAAAACGGTTTACTATCTTTAAAACCTCTACTATATGATAACGGTGATGGATGAGCAGATTCAATAATATAATGTGTTTTATTGGTAATATACTGTTTTTTACTCCTTGCAGCATTGCCCCATAATACAAATATTACAGGATCTTTTCTTTCGTTCAACTTCTTTATTATCTCATCTGTAAACGTTTCCCATCCTCTATTTTTATGTGAAAAAGGTTTATCCTTTTCAACGGTCAATACTGTGTTAATTAATAGTATGCCTTGTTTAGCCCAGTCTGTTAAATCACTCTCTGTTCTAATAACATTTAAATCAGATTGTAATTCTTTGAAAATATTTTGCAATGAAGGAGGATTTTTTATATTATTATCAACCGAAAAACATAATCCATTAGCTTCTCCTTCACCATGATATGGATCTTGACCCAATATTAATATTTTTGTATCTTTATAACTAGTCATCTTTAATGCTTTAAAAAGATCTTCTTTTTTAGGATATATAATTTTATTTTTATTTTCATTGTTTAAAAAAATAATTAAATCAATAAAATATTCTTTTTGAAACTCATCCTTTAAGATATAATCCCAATCATTATTAAAAATCTTTTTTGATTTTCTTTCTATCATAAGAATTTTTGCCTTTCTTAGGTTTAATTATTTTAGTAAACATTTTAATACTATTATTAACCCTTTTCTTTCTATATTCCTTACTCTCTTTATATTTATTCATACAATCACCATTAAAATTATAACACGAAAAAAAGATAATATAAATTATCTTACTTGTGATATGTTTCATTATTAATTATTTTAAAAGATCTATAAAGTTGTTCTAAAAATATTAATCTGAATAATTGATGAGGATATGTCATATTAGAAAAAGATAATTTATAATTTGATCTTTCTCTTACTTCTATATTTATACCATCAGAGTCACCTATTACAAATAATATATTACTATTTTCAATTAGAGTTTTTTCTATCATTTTAGAAAAACTTAATGAATCTAATTGATTTCCACCTATTTCTAATGTTATTACATAATCTTTATCTTTAATATTTTTAATTATTTCTTCTGTTTTTGTTAGTTCAATTACTTCTAATTTTATATATTTAGTTAGTCTCTTTAAATAATCATTTATAGCTTCTTTTAAATATTTTTCTTTAATTTTTCCTACACATATTAATTTCATTATATTTTTATACTTTTAGTCCTTTCGTTTTGAGTTGCCACAATTACTTTTATATTTTTATTCTTGTTTTTATAATTATATTCTTCTAAAGCTTTTTCTCTAGTATTATTATTTTCACTCAAGTGTGCAAGAACAACATACTCTGTATTATTGCCAACTAATTGTGATAAGTAATAAGAACAATCTTTATTTGATAAGTGTCCTTTATCACTTAATATTCTTTGTTTTAATATATATGGATAATTCCCATTTATTAAAGTTTCAATGTCATGATTACTTTCCATTATATATAACTTTTTATTTTTTAACATATCAAAATATTTTATATTTATATAACCAGTATCAGTAATATATACAGCATTATCATCTAATATATATCCATATGACTCTGTGTCATGTGATGTTTTTATTACTTTAATATTAATATCTTTAATTGACATTTCTTTAGAAATATAATTAACATTTTCTATATTAATTAAATCTTTTAAACCGTCTAACATCTTAGAGGATATATATACTTTAGTATTATATTTTTTACAAAATATTTTCAACCCACATATATGATCATTATGTAAATGAGTTAATAAGATTCCATCTATATCTCTTGGATTTATATTCATTTCTTTTAAATTATTTTCTATATAATTACAAGACATACCAATATCTACTAATATTTTAGTATCTTTGCTTTCAATATAAGTACAATTACCTTTGGAACCACTAGCAAGTACACATATTTTCATTATTCATCCTTTTTATATCCTATAAAAGTAGAAGTATTCTTTTTAAATAATAATTCAATTGTTTTTGTAGGACCATTTCTATTTTTACCAATTATAAATTCAGTAACACTATTATTATCATCAGTTCTTGATTCTTTTGAGTAATAATCTTCTCTATATAAGAATGCAACTATATCGGCATCTTGTTCTATTGAACCAGACTCTCTTAAATCACTCATCAGAGGCCTCTTATCCTCTCTTCCTTCAACATTTCTAGATAATTGAGCACAAGCTATTATAGGAACATTAAGCTCTAATGCAAGCGTTTTTAACGATCTAGAAATCTCTGCTACTTCTTGTTGTCTATTTCCACTATATCTATTAGACCCCATTACTAACTGTAAATAGTCTATTACTATTAACGCTAAACCTTCATCAGATGCTGCTAATCTTCTACATTTAGCTCTAATTTCTCCAACAGTTATACCTGGCGTATCATCCATATGTATATTAGTATCAGCCAGTTGACTAATAGCTTCATTAACTCTCTTCCAATCACTATGCTCTAATCTACCAGTTCTTAATTTATAAGAATCAATTTGGCCAATAGAACTTATCATTCTCATAGCTAATTGTTCAGCACTCATTTCTAAATTAAATACTGCAACTGCCTTTTTAGTACTAGTTGCTACATTAGTTGCCATATTTAATATTAAAGCTGTTTTACCAACACCTGGTCTAGCAGCAAGAATTATTAATTCATTTTCATGGAATCCAGTAGTAACTCTATCAATATCATGAAACCCAGAAGCTACACCAGTTATTTCTCCTCCAGCCTCAGATAACTTTTCTAAATCTGATTGAGCTTTAAATAAAACATCTTGTATTTTTTTAAATTCAGTAGTTCTTCTAGTTTTAACTACATTAAGTATTCTTTTCTCAGCATCATCTAATATATCATTAATAGACTCATCACCAGTATATGCACCAGTAATAATATTAGTAGCAGTATCAATTAATCTTCTTAAAACTGCTTTCTCATTAACAATACTAATATAATAATCAATATTAGATGCAGTAGGAACTGAATTTACTATTTCTAATAAATAATCAACATCTCCTACTTGTTTTAAATTCTTCTTTTTCTTTAATCTCTCTGTTACAGTCGTTATATCAACTGCAGCATTTTCATTTTGTAATTCTAACAATACTTCAAAAATTTTAGAATGAGAATCTAAGTAAAAAGAATCTTCATTTAAATCTTCACAAACCTTTTGTAATGCATACTTAGATATAAAAGCTGCTCCTAATACTGATTGCTCAGCTTCAATACTATTTGGTAATACTCTTTCCATAATACACCTCTATTCTTTAATAATGTCTATTTTTAATCTTGCATTAATATCTTTATATAAATTAATTTCTACAAAATGAACACCTAAGCTAGATAAATCTTCTTTTTTAATATTTTTTTTATCAATTTTATAACCCATTTCCATTAACTTTTCTTCAATTTGTTTAGAAGATATACTTCCAAATACTTTATCTTTTTCGCCAGTCTTTATTTTAAATTCAATTAATTTTGATTCTAATTCAGATTTAATCTTATTATATTTAATCCTTTCATTATCATCATGTTCTTTTCTTTCTTGAATTTCTTTTCCTAATCTTTTTAATCCACCTTCAGTATATTGAATAGCATATCCATTTCTAATAAGATAATTAATTGCATACCCGTCTTTAACTTCTTTAATATCATCTTTTATTCCTTGACCTTTTAAATCTTTAACAAATATTACTTTCATAAATACCCCACAAATCTTGTAAATTTATTATACTATACTTTTTAATAAATTAAGAAGATTTTCTTTAACTTCATTTAAATTATTAGAATCTATTTGAGTTGCTGCATCAGTTGAATGACCACCACCACCAAGTTTTTCCATTACTTC
Organism: Bacilli bacterium; assembly: GCA_028700595.1. GTDB lineage: Bacteria > Bacillota_I > Bacilli_A > RF39 > UBA660 > JAQVSJ01. Next base: position 4,293 of record JAQVSJ010000027.1, read on the forward strand.
TTGAACATTAATTTTACCTAAAGATCTTGCACTTATTCCAATTCTATTACTATCTAACTTTCCTATAACAAATGAAGCTTCTACATTTTTAAATAACAATATAGAATCAGCCATTTTAGCTATTTCTTCATTTTCATATATTTTGTTTTCCTCACCAACAGAAATAGCAACATTAGAATTAATAAATCTAGTATTTTCTATAACTTTTTGTCTATCAACATAATCATTAAAATCTTGTTTTAATAAATATTGCATTTCAGTTATATCCGCACCCAATTCTTTTAAATAACCAGCACAATAATAAGTGTTTTTAGTAGTTTTTAAATAGAAATTATTTGTATCAATAATTATACCTGCAAGCATTACTGTTGCTACATATTCTGGTATAACTACATTAAATCTTTTAATAATATCTAAAATGATTTCACAAGTGCTTGAACTTTTATAATTAATATATTCATAAATTGAAATAATATTATAATCTTCTTCTTTAATATGGTGATCAATAACCATAACTTTTTTTACCGCTTCAAATACTTTCTCATTTTGAGACATAGTTTTTTTATTAGTATCTAATAATATCAACAAAGAATCTTTATCTAAATAATTTAATATGTTTTTATAATCTTCTATATCTACTTTATAATTCAAATTAACTATCTTTTTAAGCGCTATTTCAACACCAGATTCAAATTCAATATCATCTATAAGAATACTTACCTTCTTATTCATTTTCTCACATATAAAATACATAGATAATAATGCTCCAAAAGCATCTAAATCTAAATTCTTATGTGCCGTTATAATAACATTACTACAACCTAATATAGTCTCTTCAAATTTATTAAAATCAAACATACAATCACCATCTTTATTATACTATACTTTTCAATATAAAAAAAACAAGATATTTCTATCTTGTAAAAGGTACTAATGCCATATGGCGTGCTTTTTTAATTTCTTCAGCAATTACTCTTTGGTGTTTAGCACAAGCGCCTGTAACTCTTCTTGGTAATATTTTTCCTTTTTCATTAATATACTTTCTTATAATTTCTACATCTTTATAATCTATTGTCTTACCAAGACATAATTGACAAGGTTTTCTTTTTTTTCTATACATTTCTGCCAAGATTATTCCTCCTTTAGAATGCTATATCATCATCACTTAATTCAATTTCTTGACCAAAATCAACATATGGTTCATCTTTAACATCAGTTGTAGGTATTTCATCCACTCCATTTGATTCCATTCTATTTCCTTTTGATTCTAAAAATTGAACACTATCAGCAACAACTTCTGTAACATAAACTTTCTTTCCATCTTTATCATCATAATTTCTTGTTTGTATTCTTCCATCAACTGCAACTAAACTTCCTTTAGAAATATATTTCTTAATATTTTCAGCTTGTTTTCTCCAAGCTACAATATTTATGAAATCTGCTTCTCTAACTCCATTTTGATTAGTAAAAGTTCTATTAACAGCTATTGAAAAACTAGCAGCAGGGATATTATTAGATGTATATCTTAAATCCGGATCTTTAGTTAGTCTTCCAATTAAAAATACTTTATTCATCTTATCCCTCTTTCTATTTATCTTTTCTTATAATCATATGTCTTATAATATCTTCACTAATAAGTGCTAGACGATCAAATTCTTTTTGTGCTTTATCATCTTTAGAACTAATTTCATAAAGATAATAATATCCACTTTTATGTCCTTTAATACTATAAGCTAGTTCTTTTTGACCAAAATCTTTAGAAGATTCAATTTTAGCTTTATTATCAGTTAAAACTTTTTCAAAAGACTTAATAACATCTTTTAAAGCTTCCTCTTCAATATTTGGTCTTACTATGAACATTATCTCATAATTCATAATATTCCTCCTTTCGGTCTATGGCTTTCCTTAAAGAAAAGCAAGGAGTAATTAAATACTCGAAGTTATTATAACAAAAATAAAAATATAAGTAAACACGTTAAATAAATAAATTAAAAAGTTTGAATTACTTCAAACTTTTAAACCCTATCTTCACGCATACTCTTTGTATGTGTTATTTTCTTCATACCCTGTATTTTTCGCGTGGGGGAGGTTTCCCCCATCACCCCCTAAAGGGGAGTTTTAAGAAGTCGCGCCCCAACGCTGCGACCCGTATCGCTTGAGTAATAATCCAGTTCCCAAAACGACACACCGGCGTCACTACCATAATACCAAGAACCGCCGACAAGCGCAATTGTATTGTCTTCATATTGCCAATAATAATCATTATATATACTTGTTTCTGATTCTGTTATTGATGTTGGTAAGTTTACATATGGATGATTAACATCATATCCCATCTCTGTTACCCTTCCATCTGCATTCTTATTTGTATATCCTATTCTCTTATATGCACCACTAAATATATCTGATGCATATGTACTTGCATCTTTAGAAACATATGCTACATTGTTTTGTATGTTTATTCCATCTACAAATTGAAATATGTTTCCATATAAGTTCTCTATCCCTCTATATTTCATTGCATAATTACATGATGTATTACTTGTTGGTGATCCTGTTTTAGGAATACTATCTGCTGTTCCATTGTTTAGTTTTACTGCGTTTGTTGGTCCTGTATTTCCTTCCATTATACTTTGACTATCTAATGTTGCAAATTCAACATAGAACAATGTTTGAATTGCATCCCATGTATGTATATCTAACAATTGATATCCTGCCCCATTTGCTCTTGCTGCTGTTCTAAAATAAGATATAGTTTGTTCTACTAATGGTACTGTTCCTGTTTTCGATTGTAATTTGGGATAAGTAGCACTTTCATTGTCAACACTTGCATTATATTTACCTACTAATATGTAAGGCAATATTGTATTTGATGCTTCATCTACAAAACATGCTGGTAAATAATAATCATCATCTACTTTTACTTTTGATATTTGATATGTCCATGTTTGTGCTGCTAGTTTTTGTTTCTTTATATAAAACTTTGGTATCTTTATAAATACATTTCCATAACTATCTGTTTCTTCTGTCATCTCACTATATATCTCTGCTGTATCAAAATCACTTGTTATTATATTTGATGCTTCTGGATCTGAATATGTCATTCCTACTGCATCATCTGTTCTTGTTCCTGTAGAAGAGTTTTCAAATCTTACTCCATATATTGCAGCTACTGGTTCTCCATCTTGTATTCCATTTGTTCCTATTAAATCATCTCTTGATATTGTAACCACTATTTTACCATTTACTTCTTCTGCTAAAAAACTATCATATTTAGAACTATCTATTTCATATTCATCTAAATCACTCAAACTTAATGTTGTTACATCAACAGCATTAACATCTCTTTCTAGCTTTAACTTACCTGCTATTAAACCCGCTTCCGAATCTATTGCACTTTGTTTTGCATTTCCAATTACACTTATTACTTTTGGTACTGCTATTACTAATATTATTGCTAATATTACTAATACTGCTAGTAATTCTATTAATGTAAATCCCTTTTTCATATACTCACCTCTATTATGATTAAATTATAACATATATTTATTGTATTTCAAGTAGAAAGAAGTAGAATTAAATAGTCATTAATTCTACTTCTTTTTCTTTTAATAAATCATCTATCTTCTTATTATAATCATTAACTACTAATTGTATTCTTTCTACCCCTCTTTTTTCTTCATCTTCCGGTAGTT
>JAQVSJ010000028.1 GCA_028700595.1 Bacilli bacterium
TAAAATAAGTCCAATTTTTGGACTTTTTTTATTTCTTTATGCTAAAATGTATATGGTGATATTATGAAAGTTAGAACAAGATTTGCACCATCTCCAACAGGAATGATGCATGTGGGTAATTTGAGAAGTGCTATATTTGAGTATTTAGTTGCTAAGAATAATAATGGTGATTTCATATTAAGAATAGAAGACACTGATCAAAGTAGAAAAGTTGAAGGTGCAGTTGAATTTATATATGATACTATTACTAAATGTGGATTAATACCTGATGAGGGACCGATTAATGGTGGTAATTATGGACCATATTTTCAAAGTGAAAGATTATATTCATATAAGAATTATGCTGAAAAATTAGTTGAAATGGGTAAAGCATACTATTGTTTTTGTGATGAAGAAAGATTAGATAAACTTAGAAAAGAAGCTGAAGATAGAAAAGTAGCATTTATGTATGATGGTTATTGTAAGAATTTAACTAAAGAACAGATTAAAGAGAAACTTGATAATAATGAACCATATGTAATAAGACAAGCTATGCCAAAAGAAGGTACTAGTTCATATATAGACTTAGTATATGGTGAAATTAAAGTTGAAAATAGATATTTAGAAGATCAAATATTATTAAAATCTGATGGGTTTCCAACATATAATTTTGCTAATGTTATTGATGATCATTTAATGGAAATAACACATGTAATAAGAGGAAATGAATATTTGTCGTCAACTCCAAAATATAATCTTTTATATGATGCATTTGGATGGGAAAGACCAACTTATGTACATTTACCGTTAGTATTAGATTTTGATGGTAAGAAATTGAGTAAAAGAAATAATGCAGCATCATTTATGGATTTATACAAAGAAGGATATTTGCCTGAAGCAATAGTAAATTATCTAGCTTTGCTTGGTTGGAGTTCTGAAGATGGAAAAGAAATATTCTCATTAGAAGAACTTACTAAAAACTTTTCTCCAAAGAGGATTAATAAAGCACCTGCTATATATGATGTAAAGAAGTTAAATTGGGTTAATTCTCATTATATGAAAAAGTTAAGTGAAGAAGAGTTTTGTAATTTAACTATTCCTCATGTAAGAAAGAAATATAATGTAGAAGGAAAAGATGAATGGTTAAGAGAATTGGTATTATTATTTAAAAATTCTTTATCTTATGGATCTGACATATTAAATAATGTGGAAATGTTCTTTAGTGACGAATTAAATCCTAGTGAAGAATGTTTAGAATTTTTAAAACAAGAAGAGGTACCAAAAATAATAAATACTTTTAAAGATGAAATAAACAATATTGAAGTATGGAGTGTTGAAAGCATTAGTAAAGCAATTGAAAATACTAAAAACATAACTAATACTAATGGTAAGTTATTGTATATGCCACTAAGAATAAAAATATCTGGAATAATGCATGGACCAGAATTGGCAAATACAATACATTTAATTGGTAAAGAAGAAACTTTAAAGAGATTACAAAAATAATCTCTTTTATAGTATAATTATAATGAAGGAGTATGATTATGAAAATATATAATACTTTAAATAAGAAAATAGAAAAATTTGTACCACATAATGGTAATGTAGTAAATATGTATACTTGCGGTCCTACTGTATATAATTATGCTCATATTGGTAATTTAAGAACATATATATTTGAAGATATATTAGAGAAAACTTTAAATTATATTGGATATGAAGTAAAAAGAGTTATGAATATTACTGATGTAGGGCATCTTCAAAGTGATGGAGATACAGGAGAAGACAAGATGTTATTAGGTGCTAAGAGAGAAAATAAATCTGTTTATGAAATCGCAGATTTTTATACTGAAGCATTTTTTAAAGATTTTGAAAAATTAAATATAAAGAAACCCTCAATTATTTCAAAAGCGTCTGATAATATAGATAAATATATAAAAGTAATAGAAAAGCTTATTGAAAAAGATTATGCATATATTTCTAATGGCAATGTATATTTTGATATTTCTAAATATCCTGATTATTATAAATTAGTAGGAAGAGATCCTAAAGAATTAATAATTGGTGCTAGAGATAGTGTTGGTGAAGATGTAGGAAAGAGAAATCCATTTGATTTTGTATTATGGTTTACTAATTCTAAATTTGAAAATCAAATAATGAAATGGGATTCTCCTTGGGGAGTAGGATATCCAGGATGGCATATTGAATGTTCTATTATAGCGGTAAATAATCTAGGTGAATATTTAGATATACACTGTGGTGGAGTAGACAATATATTTCCTCATCATACTAATGAAATAGCACAAAGTGAATGTTATTTAGGACATAAATGGTGTAATTATTGGGTTCATGGTGAACATTTAAATAGTAGTGAAGGTAAGATGAGTAAATCAAAAGGTGAATTTTTAACGGTAGATTTATTAATTGCTAAAGGATATAATCCTCTAGCATATAGATTTATGTGTTTGCAATCTCACTATAGAAAGCAATTAGTATTTAGTTATGACTCTTTAGATACTGCTTCTAATGCTTATTCTAAATTAAAATCAAAAACATTATCATTAATAAATGATGGTGATGTTAATGATGAAAAATTTAATTATTATAAAAATGTTTTTAAAGGAGCTTTAGAAGATGATTTAAATACTTCTAATGCATTAACATGTTTATTTGATTTATTAAAAGATAACGAAATAAATAATTCTACTAAAATAAGTTTAGTAAAAGACTTTGATAATGTATTATCTTTATCATTATTAAAAAAGCAAGAAGTTGATGAAAAATTATCTAGTAAAATTGAAGATATGATTAATAAGAGAAATGAGTATAAGATGAATAAAGAATACGAAAAAGCTGATAATATAAGAAATGAATTATTAAATATGGGGGTAGTAATAAAAGATAGTAAAGAAGGGACAAGTTACGAAATTAATAAATGACATTAATAATATGCTTTGATATAATTAGTATGAAAGTAGAGGATGATTATGAAAATAACATATAAAGATATACCATATGATTTTGATAATGGAACAACTCTACTAGAAATAAGCAAAAGATTTAAAGAAGATTATAAATTTGATATTCTTATTGCAAAAGTAGGCAATGAAATTAAAGAATTGAATGAAATAATTAATTATGACTGTGAGGTCACTTTCTATGATTTAATGCATCATCAAGGGAATAAAGCATATGAAAGAGGATTGTTATTTATATTTATAGAGGCTGTAAGAAAAGTATTAAACTGTGGTGTTAAAGTTAAGCACTCTATAGATAAAGGCGTGTGTTATGAAATTGATAAAGAAATAAGTGCAAATGATATTGTTAATATAAAAGAAGAAATGCAATATTTAATTAATATGAAAATACCATTTGAGAAAATAAGTTTTATTAAGAAAGAATTAATAAATTATTATAATGACAAGAATATGTTTGATAAATCAAATATATTAAAGTATTCAAATAAAGAAATAGTTTATTTGTATAGATTAGAAGAATCATATAATTATTTTTATGGTGTTATGCCATTAGATACTTCATATATGAAATACTTTGATTTATCAATTATAGATAATAAAAATATAGTATTATTATTTCCAAGTATATATACAAATGGTATTATAAAAAAATATGATCATTCTGATAAAGTATATAACGCATTTAAAGAAAATTATTTATTTGGTAAAGAAAATAAAGTAAATAATATATCTGAATTAAATGATAAAATAAATAATATTCAGCAATTAATAGATTTAAATGAAAAAGAGCAAAATAATAGATTAATGAAAATAGCAGAAGATATATATAATAAGAAAGACAAAAAAATAATTTTAATAGCAGGTCCATCTTCTTCTGGAAAGACAACTACTGCTAATAAGTTAGGTAAGTATCTAACCAAATATGGTTTGCAACCTAAAAGTATATCTATAGATGATTACTTTGTTAATAGAGAAGATACTCCTAGAGATGAGTTTGGGAATTATGACTTTGAATGTATAAATGCTATTGATTTAGATTTATTTAATAATAATTTGAATAAATTGTTAAATGGAGAAGAAATAATAGGACCAACTTTCAGTTTTACTGATGGTAAAAGAGAATATAATAATAAAATGAAATTGTTTGATAATGAAATATTAATTATAGAAGGATTGCATGCTTTAAATGATGAACTTACAAAGAATATTGAAGAAAATTATAAATATAAAATATATGTATCCCCATTTCTATCCTTAAATATTGATAATCATAATAGAATATCTACTACAGATTTAAGATTATTAAGAAGAATAGTAAGAGATAATAGAACTAGAGGATATGATATATCGAAAACATTACAATTATGGAAGAATGTAAGAAAAGGTGAAGAAAAATACGTATTTCCTTTTAAAGATAAAAATGATGTATTATTTGATACCTCATTTATATATGAAATAGGAGTATTAAAATATTATATACAACCATTAATAAATAATTTAAATGAAAAAGATATTAACTATAGTGAAGCTTTAAGATTAAAAGAATTGTTAGAGAATGTATTACCAATAAAAGGAATAAGAATATCAGAAGATTCATTATTAAGAGAATTTATAGGAGAAGAAGATAGGAGTGATAATATGGCTATAAAAGTAGCAATAAATGGATTTGGTAGAATAGGAAGATTAGCATTTAGACAAATGTTTAATGATAGTGATTTTGAAATAGTTGCTATTAATGATTTAACTGACGCTAAAACATTAGCACATTTATTAAAATACGATACTGCACAAGGTAAATACATGATCGATAAGATTACAAATACGGATAACTCTATTATTGTAGATGGAAAAGATATAAAGATATTTAGTGAAAAAGAACCTAATTTATTACCATGGAGAGATTTAAATATAGATGTAGTATTTGAATGTACTGGTTTTTTTACTTCAAAAGAGAAATGTGATTTACATATTCAAGCAGGAGCTAAGAGAGTAATATTATCTGCTGCAGGTACTGATATGAAAACAGTAGTATATAATGTTAATCATAATATATTAGATGGAACAGAAACGGTAGTATCTTGTGCTAGTTGTACAACAAATTGTTTAGCACCTATGGCTAAAATATTAAATGATAATTATAAAATTAAATATGGACTAATGACAACAATACATGCCTATACTAACGATCAAAATACATTAGATTCTCCTCATAGAAAAGGAGATTTAAGAAGAGCTAGAGCAGCAGCAAGTAATGTAGTTCCTAATTCAACTGGAGCAGCAAAAGCGATTGGGTTAGTAATTCCAGAATTAGAAGGCAAACTAAACGGTGGAGCACAAAGAATACCAGTAATAACTGGATCATTAACAGAATTAACTTGTGTATTAGACAAACAAGTTACTAAAGAAGAAATAAATGAATTAATGAAGAATAGTGCTAATGAGACATTAAATTATAATGAAGATGAAATAGTATCTAGTGATGTAATTGGTACAACATGTGGAAGTTTATTTGATTCAACTCAAACAAGAGTATTAACAACTCCAGAAGGACAAATGGTTAGAACGGTTGCATGGTATGATAATGAAATGGGTTATACTTGTCAAATGATAAGAACAGCTAAATACTTAATGGGATTAAAGTAGATTATTCTACTTTTTTTTAACTTGAAATACAATAAATATATGTTATAATGAAAATATAATAGAGGTGAGTATATGAAAAAGGGATTTACATTAATAGAATTACTAGCAGTAATAGTAATATTAGCAGTAATATTAGTAATAGCAGTACCAAAGGTAGTAAATGTAATAAAAACAGTAAAACAAAGTACATTAGATTCAGATGCAGCATTAATATCAAAACAATTAGAATTATATAAAGAATCAGAAGGATTAGATGTAGCAACACTAGAACAAAGTGATTTAGATACATATGGATTTAAAACAGATAAATATGATGGATTTAAAGCAGAAGTAATAAATAATAAAGTAGTAGTAACATTAATAAAAGATGACTTAATAGGATCAAACTACGCAGGATCAAAGATATATGGAGTAACATTTTCAAATTCTTCTACGGGAACAAGAACAGATAGTGCAGTAGGAGCAACATATAGTGGTACAACAGCAATTACTTCGTCATTTGATACAGAAGAGATATATAGTGAAATGATAGAAGAAACAGATAGTTATGGTAATCAATTTATAAAGATACCAAAGTTCTATATAAAGAAAACAAAAAGTACAGGTAATGTATGGACATATCAAATATCTAAAACAAAAGTTGATTCAGATTATTACTTACCAGCATGTTTTGTAGATGAAGCAACAAATACAATATTACCTTATATATTAGTAGGTAAATATAATGCTAACTTAAATGGAACAAAACTAGAATCAAAGACAGGAACAGTACCATTAGTATCACAAAATATTAGTTATTTTAGAACTGCAGCAAGAGCAAATGGAGCAGGATATCAACTATTAGATATACATACATGGGATGCAATACAAACATTATTCTATGTTGAATTTGCAACATTAGATAGTCAAAGTATAATGGCAGGATATACAGCAAGTACAAATACAGTTAAACTAAACAATGGAACAGCAGATAGTATTTCAAAAACAGGATCACCAACAAACAATACAAATGGATTATACGCGATGAAATATAGAGGGATAGAAAACTTATGGGGAAACATATGGCAATTTGTAGATGGAATAAACATACAAAATAATATAGCATATGTATCAAAAGATGCAAGCGCCTATGCATCAAATATATTTAGTGGTGCATATAAAAAAGTAGGATATACGAATAAGAATGCAAATGGTTTGGTATCAGAGATGGGATATGATTATGATAACCCATATGTAAATTTACCAATATCAGTAACAGGAACAGCAATATATGGAGATTATTACTATCAAGCATCAGACAGTAGAATTGCGCGTGTCGGCGGTGATTGGTATTATAGTTGTTACGCTGGCGTGTCGTCCTGGTATTTGTATAGTTACTCAGGCTATGCGAATAGCAGCGTCGGGTCTCGGCTTCTTAAAACTCCCCTTTAGGGGGTGATGGGGGATACCTCCCCCACGTGAAAAATATTGTGTATGAAGAAAATAACACATACAAAGTGTATGTGTGACGATAGGGTTTAAAAGTGCAGTCTAGCTCGTGGTTGTTTGTTGCGCTTGTCGGCGGTAATTGGAATAATAGTAGTAACGCTGGCGTGTCGTACTGGAATTTGAATAATAACTCAAGCAATGCGAATAACAACGTCGGGTCTCGTTCTTATTAGATAATTATGTTTATGCACTTTTTTATCCTCACCACTTGGTGAAAATACGCCTA
>JAQVSJ010000007.1 GCA_028700595.1 Bacilli bacterium
TGCAATCGGTGCGTTAAAGGGTAAAAGTTTTGAGTTAATTGATTTATCTTTTATGGATGATGTTGGTGTTCTAAGAATAGCAGGTAAGTATGGATTTGATATTACTAAATATCCAAAAGTTAAAGATTTATTGGAGTGGTATAAAAAAAATATTCCTGAAGAAGAAAGAATACCTTTAATGCAGTTTTTAGAGGATATTACTGGCTGGGATAATATAAGACAATGGAATAAAGATTATACAGGACCGTTTTTAGAAAATTGTAATACTGATTACACAAACAACGTTACTTTAAGTGCATCAAATAAAGAAAGCTTAAATAATAAGTTAATAGCAAGTGGTTTATTAAAGCAAGATAGTAATACTAATATTATTGAGTATCAAAAAATACTTCAAAAAAGAGCATAGAGAAATCTATGCTTTTATTTTAGTATAAAAAATTAATTTTAATTGCTATATGGATCTAAGTATACGTTTTCTTCATCTAAGTATTTTGAAAATTGTTGTTTGAATTTTTCTTTGTATTTTTTAAGTACATCTGGGAATACTAATTCTGTATTTTTTATTCCATCCCATATATGTTTAAATTTAACTTCTTTTTGATTATCCATTATTGCATATGAGAATATCTTTGTTAATAGAGTTATACATACATCTGGATAACGAGATGCAGATTCAAACATTCTATTAAATTCGTTAGTCATTTCAACTATAAATTTCATTATTTCTTCTTTTGTAAAATCTGTATAATTTAGTTTAACACCAGTTTGTTTTTCTAATTTTGGTAAAGTACCTATTAGTATTTTAACTGTCATTTCACCATTAGGTTCTTCTATATCAATTCTTTCTAATCTTCTTAAAAAAGCTTTATCTTTTACGATGTAAAAATCATATTCATTTGATGTAGTAGCACCAATCATTTTTATATTTCCTCTAGATAATGCTGGTTTTAATATATTAGCAAAATCTAATCCACCGTTTTCTTTATTACCAATTAATGTGTGTGTTTCATCTATAAATAGTATTACTTTTTGCATTGTAGACATTTCTTCAACTAATAGCTGTAGTTTTGCATCTGTATTTCCTTCTTTTTCAATACTACCTACTAATGCTACTGTATTTATTTTAATTATTTTATATTCTTTTAATGCTTCAGGCACATCTCCGTTTTTTATTCTATATGCTAAACCTTCAACTATTGCTGTTTTACCAACACCTGGTTTTCCAACTAATATTGGAGATTTTTCTGGTGTAAATAATGTAAGCATCATTTTTTCAATTTCTTTTTCTCTAGATATAGCTGGATTTGTTATATAATCTTTTGCTGTAAGATCTTCACCATATCTTTCTACCATACTAAATTTTTTCTCTTTGTTCATATTTATCCTCCATAAATATTATATCAAAATGAGATTATAAATACAATTTTAATTGTATTTATATATTATATTATATATAATAATTTTAGGTGAATGATTATGCAATATTATTTTGCTATAAATAATGAACTTGAATTATTGGATAGTGATAAGCATCATATAATTAATGTAATGAGAATGAATAAAGGTGATCATATTATTATTATTTATGATGGTTTTTATAATGAATGTATTATTGAGAGTATAAATAGTAAAGAAGTAATTTATAAAGTTATAAATAGTTATAGTAAAAAAAGCAATGATATTAATATAGTTATGGCAATACCGTTGATTAAGGAACAAAGGTTTGATTATATGATTCAAAAAATAACTGAGATAGGTGTTAGTAAGATTATTCCATATAAGACTGAGAGAAGTATAATTAAGATAAATGATAAGGATTGGGAAAAGAAGAAAGAGAGATATTGTAGAATAGTAAAGGAAGCTAGTGAGCAATGTCATAGGGCTAATATACCTATAATTGATAATTTAAGGGATATTGATTATTTAATAAATAATAAATGTAATTTGAATATATTGTTTACTGTAAATGAAGTATCAAGAAACATTAAAGAAGTGTTTAAAAATAACAATAAATATGATACACTATTATTAGTGATTGGTCCTGAAGGTGGATTTTCTAAATTTGAAGAAGATAAGTTTGTTACTAATGGTTTTATATCAACATCTTTAAATGAAAATGTTTTGAGAAGTGAAACGGCAGCTGTATATGTAATGAGTGTAGTTGATTATAATAATTTGAGGTGAGTAATATGAGTTTTATGTTAATGAATTTTTCAAGTTTTTATACACAGTTAAATGATGTTGGGAAATTGGTATTTATTATTGTGCTGTTATTATTTTTAATATTAATTATATTAATAATTATAATGCTTTTTCAAAAAGATGATAATAAGTATAAGTTAATATATGAAGATGATATTATAAAAGATAATGATATTGATGAAGAGAATGAAAAAACTAGGAATTTAAAAAATATTGTTGATGAATTAAATAAAGCTAAGATTGATAAAACTGATTTGTATGAAGATGAACAGGAAAAGACTGCAATAATTAGTTATCAAGAATTATTAAAAGCAGCACAAGAAGAGAAGATTGAGGAACCTAAGAAAAAACCTGAAGTTTTCTCATCTGTGTATGGACCAAATGAAGTTCCTCAATATAAGGAAAAAGAAAAGATGGTTGAAGAAAGAAAAGAAAATTTTGATAGTGAAACATTCTTAAAATCATTAAAAGATTTTAGAAGTAATTTATAAACCCATATGGGTTTTTCTTTTTCGTTAATTTTGATATAATTTAGGAGGTGATTATATGACTAGAAATGAAGTTGATAGATCTAAGATTTCTCCAATGATGAATCAATATATGGATATTAAAGATAAATATAATGATGTTATTGTGTTTTTTAGACTTGGGGATTTTTATGAAATGTTTTTTGAAGATGCTGTTTTAGGTTCTCATGAATTAGAATTAACTTTAACTGGTAAGAATGCAGGTATTGAAGAGAAAATACCAATGTGTGGGGTTCCTTATCATGCAGCAAATACTTATTTAAATAAATTAGTTGATAAAGGATATAAGGTAGCAATATGTGAGCAAGTTGAAGATCCTAAAGATGCTAAAGGTGTTGTAAAAAGGGAAGTTGTTCAAGTTGTATCTAAAGGTACAATAATGAGTGAAGATTCTCTTGATGAAAAGAACAATAATTATATAGCGAGTATTATTGATTTTTCTCATTGTTATGTTATTAGTTACGCTGATATATCAACTGGATTGTTTAATAGTATTTTAGTAGAACATAGTAAAAATTTATTAGTTAATGAAATATTGTTTATTGGTATAAAGGAAATAGTAGTAAATAGTGATTTTGATAAAACAGTATTGGATATATTTAATAATAAATATGGAGTTAATTATTTTATATATGATAATATTATTCAATTAGAGCAGTATAAACATTTGTATTTAAATATAGATGATAAAAGGTTTATTGATTCTATTAATCACTTATTAAGTTATTTAGATGATACTCAAAAAAGGGATTTATCTCATTTAAGAAATGTAAATATTATTGAAAGTAATTCTTACTTAAAAATGGATATAAATACTAAGAGAAATCTTGAGTTAGTTGAGAATTTAAAATTAAAATCTAGAAATTATTCTTTATTATGGTTATTAGATAAGACTAAAACAGCAATGGGTAGTAGGATGTTAAAAAATTGGATTGAAAGTCCTTTAATTGATATTACTAGTATTAATAATAGATATAATATTGTTGAGAATTTATTAGAAGAATTTATATTAAAGGAAGAGCTAAGAGCTCTATTATATGAAATATATGATCTAGAAAGATTGTGTGGAAGAATTTCTTTTGGTAATTTAAATGCTAGGGATTTATTACAATTAAAGAATTCTATTAAGGTATTACCAAATATAAATAGTATATTAAAAGAATTAAATTTTTATGATAATGTTGTTGTTCTTGATGATTTATATAAGTTATTAGATGAAAGCATTGAAGAGAATCCACCTATTACAATTAAAGAAGGATCTATTATCAAAACTGGTTATAATGCTGAATTAGATGAATTAAGATCTCTTAAAAAAGGTGGTAAGGATTTTATTTCTAAGTTTGAAATGGATGAAAGAAATAGAACTAATATTAAGAATTTAAAAGTTGGATATAATAGGGTTTTTGGTTATTATATTGAAATATCTAAAGGTAATGTGAAAGATATACCTGATGATATTGGTTACGAAAGGAAACAAACTTTATCAACTTGTGAAAGATATACAACTCCTTTGTTAAAAGAGAAAGAAGAATTAATTTTAAATGCTGAAGATAAGATTGTAGATTTAGAATATAATTTATTTAATGATATTAGGGATAAGGTTAAAGAATATATATCTGTAATTCAAAAGAATAGTAATATTGTTTCTGAAATAGATGTTCTTCAATCTTTTGCAACTGTGTCTGAAGAGAATGGTTATATTAAACCTGAATTGATTGAAGATAGAGTCGTTGAAATAAAGGATAGTAGGCACCCAATAGTAGAAAAGGTTATTAGTGAAGAGTTTGTACCTAATGATATTAATATGAATAAGGATACTAATATATTGTTAATTACAGGTCCTAATATGGCAGGTAAATCTACTTATTTAAAGCAATTTGCTATTACTGTTATTATGTCTCAAATAGGATGCTTTGTACCTGCTAGCAGTGCTAAAATGCCTGTATTTAATAAAATTTTTACTAGAATAGGTGCATCTGATGATTTGGTTAGTGGTGAATCTACATTTATGGTAGAAATGAATGAAGCTAACAATGCTATTATTAATGCAGATGAAAATAGTTTAATAATATTTGATGAATTAGGTAGAGGTACCGCTACATATGATGGTATGTCTATTGCACAATCTATTGTTGAATATATACATAATAATGTTAAATGTAAAATGATGTTTTCTACTCATTATCATGAGTTAACTGATTTAGAAAAACATTTAAAACATTTAAAAAATATACATGTAAGTGCTATTGAAGAAGATGGAAATATTACTTTTTTACATAAAATTAAAGATGGATTTATAGATAAAAGTTATGGAGTTCATGTTGCTAAATTAGCAAATCTTCCTGATTCTTTAATTAATAGAGCATATGAAATATTAAGCACATATGAATGTAAAGAAAAACCTAAAGTTATTAAGCAACAGGAATTAAATATATTTGATAAAAAAGAGAAGGATAATGGTGTTTTAAATAAAATAAAGGAATTGGATATATTAAAGATTAATCCAATTGAAGCATTAAATATTTTATATGATATTAAAAAAGATATAGATAAAAAGGAGTAATATGGGAGCAATAATTAAAATAGAAAATTTAACTAAAAAATATAATAATTTTATTGCAGTTAATAATATTAGTTTTAATGTTGAAGAAGGTTCTTTTTTTGCGTTCCTTGGTCCTAATGGTGCTGGAAAATCAACTACTATTAATGTATTGTGTACTTTGTTAAAGAAAAACAGTGGGAATATAGAAATATGTGGTTATAAGTTAGATGAGGATAATGAGATGATAAGAAATAATATAGGAGTAGTTTTTCAAAATTCTCATTTAGATGATTTATTAACTGTATATGAAAATATTAAAGTTAGAGCTGGATTTTATAACATTAAGAAAGAAATATTTAATAGTAGATTAGAATATATTAGTAATACTTTAGGTATTAAAAGCATATTAAAGAAGAGATATGGTAAATTAAGTGGAGGACAGAAAAGAAGAGTAGATATTGCTAGAGCTCTTATTAATGAACCTAAAATATTGTTTTTAGATGAACCTACTACTGGATTGGATCCTCAAACTAGAAAGAAAGTATGGGAAATATTAGACTTAATTCAAAAGAAAAATAATACTACTATATTTTTAACAACTCATTATATGGAAGAAGCTGTTAATGCAGATAATATTGTTATTATTGATGATGGAAATATTATTGCTAATGATTCACCTATGAAGTTAAAAGAAAAATATACTAGTAATATTTTGAAACTTTTACCAATCAATTATGATTATATTATTAATTATTTAAATTTAAAATCAATTAAATATGAATCTAAATCATCTGCTATATGTATATATTTAAAAAATAATATGGATTCTATAAATATTATTAATGATTTAAAAAATTATATATCTAGTTTTGAAGTATTAGAAGGAGATATGGATCAAGTATTTATTAATTTAACTGGTAAAGATATTAGAGGTGAAATAAATGAAAACGTTAATTAACTTAGTTAAAAGAAATCTCTATATGTTTTTTAGAAATAAATCTGAAGTATTCTTTTCATTTTTATCAGTAATTATTATTCTTGGATTATATGTATTATTTTTATCTGATTTACAAATATCAGGATTAAAACAAACTGTAGGTGATGTTGAAGGATTATCTGTATTAGTTAATTCATGGGTTATGTCTGGATTAATTGCAGTTTCTACTGTAACGTTATCTTTAGGTTCTTTAGGCAGAATTGTTGCTGATAGACAAAATAATAGTATTGATGATTTTTTGGTAGCTCCGATAAATAGAAATAAAGTATTTTTATCTTATATTATATCTACATTTATAATAGCATTTATAATATCGATTATATTATTTGCTATTGCAGAAGCATATATTGTATATTCTGGTGGACAGTTATTAAGTATTATTAATATTTTTAAAGTATTAGGAGTAATAGCAATTAGTATTATTTCTTCATCGTTGTTAATGTTATTTATAATATCTTTTGTAAAAAATGAGCAAACATATTCAGTTGTAAGTACAATAGTAGGTACTTTAATAGGTTTTGTTACTGGAGCATATATACCAATGGGAATAATGCCTGCTGGATTGCAAACTTTTTCAAATGTATTACCAGTTTCTCAAACAGCATCTTTATTGAGAAGAATAATGATGGAAGGACCAGCAACTAAAATATTGAATAGTCCTGAATTGTTAGATGAATATTATAAGATGCAAGGTGTTAATTTATATATTGGAAATTATGAATTGTCTTTTAATTTTATGCTATTATTTATAGGATTAACAATAGTGGTTTTTGGAATTATGAATATTATAAGATTTAAAACAATTAAGAATTAGTAAAGTATGTTATAATCTTTAGGAAGGTGATATTATGGCAGAATTAAATAGAAGTATGCAGAGAGAAATAATTATGACTTCTTTGTATCAAATATTTATATATGAAGCTAATAAGATTGAATATGATATTAAGGAAGTAATAAAATCTTCTTTGGAAATTGAAAATAATTTTATTAATGAAATCGTATATGGAGTATTAGAAAAGAGAGAAGAACTTGATAATGTTGCAAATAAGTATTTAAAAAATTGGAGTATAGATAGATTAGGAAAAACTGATCAAGCAATAATAAGAATGGCAATATATGAAATAATGTATACTGATACACCAAATATAGTGTGTATTAATGAAGCTGTTGAATTAGCAAAAGCATATTCTGATGATAAAGTTAAAAGTATGATTAATGGTATACTTGATAGTATAAGTCAAAGTATAGATAATGGAAAAGATATTGAATAGTATTTTTTCTTTTATTTTGATATAATATATATGATTGTAGGTGATAAAAAATGGATACAACTTATATGAGTGTTGCTGAACTTACAAAGATAATAAAAGATAACTTTGATAATAATACTTTTTTTAATAGGGTATATATTAAAGGTGAAATATCTAATTTTAAAAGACAAGTACCTAGTGGGCACTGTTATTTTACTATTAAAGATGAATACAGTAAAATTAGTTCTGTCATGTTTTCTAGTAAAGCATCTAAGATGTTATTTGAACCTAAAGATGGAGATAGTGTTTTAGTAATTGGTAAAGTAAGTGTTTATGAACCTAATGGTAACTATCAATTATATGTTGATGAAATGAGTAATGATGGTGCAGGAGAATTATATAAAAAGTTTTTAGAATTAAAAAAAGAATTAGCTCAAGAAGGATTGTTTGATGAATTTAAAAAGAAATCTATTCCAAGATTTCCAAAGAGAATAGGTATAGTAACTGCTAGTACAGGAGCAGCAATAAGAGATATATTAAATACTATAAATAGAAGATATCCTCTATGTGAAACAATATTATTTCCAAGTTTAGTTCAAGGTTCTGGAGCAGCAGATGATATAGAAAAAAACATTAAAGAATCAGAGAAATATAATTTAGATGTATTAATTGTTGGAAGAGGTGGAGGTTCTATTGAAGATTTATGGCCATTTAATGAGAAGAAAGTTGCATATGCAATATATAATTGTACTATTCCAGTAATAAGTGCTGTAGGTCATCAAATTGATTATACTATATCTGATTTTGTAGCAGATGTTAGAGCTGCTACACCAACTGCAGCAGCAGAGTTAGCAGTTCCTAATATAATGGATATTTCATTAGATATAGATAGTAAAGTAAATAGATTGACAAATTATATTAAAACTAAGATAGTAAATTATAATAATTATATTAATTCATTATTAAGTAGTTATATAATTAAAAATCCTAGAAAGATATATGAAATAAAAGATAATAATGTAAATAATTTGAAAGAAAGATTAATTAATTCTATATATAATATTATTAGTGAAAATAATTACAAGTATAATATAATAATGAGCAGTTATATTATAAGAAATCCAAGAAAGATATATGAATCTAAGAAGGAGAATGTTAATAAATATTTAGATAGGTTAGAAATACTTAATCCTTTAAGTTCTTTGAAAAGAGGATATTGTATATTAAAAAAGAATAATAAAAGTATTAATACAATTAAAAATATTAAGAATAATGATGTTATTGATATTAAGTTAGTAGATGGTGTTGTTAATGCTAGTGTTAAAAATATAAAGGAGGAATTATGAAAGAAATGAGTTTTGAAGAAGAATTAGAAAAGTTGGAAAAGATTGTAAAGGAACTTGAAAGTGGAGATGTTAATTTAGATGATGCTATTGATAAGTATTCAGAAGCGATGAAAATGGCTAAGAATTGTTCTGATAAGATTAAGAAAGCTGAATCTTTAGTAAGTAAGGTACTAAAAGATAATAAATTAGAAGATTTTAAAATTGAAGAGAGTTAGGAGATATTATGAAGACATCTAAAGAAATAAGACAAATGTATATTGATTTCTTTGTTAAACACGATCATAAGGTTATTGATAGTTCATCATTAATACCTAAAGATGATCCTTCTTTGTTATGGAATAATGCTGGTGTAACACCTATTAAAAAGTATTTTGATGGTTCTGTAATTCCTGATAGTAATAGATTGGTTAGTTATCAAAAGTGTTTAAGAACTAATGATATAGAAAGTGTTGGAGATGATACTCATCATACTTTTTTTGAAATGTTAGGTAATTTTTCAATTGGAGATTATTTTAAAAAAGAAGCTATTGAAATGAGTTATGAGTTATTAACTAGTAAGGATTATTTTAATATTGATATTAATAAAATATATGTAACTATATATCCTGATGATGAAGAAGCATATAGTATTTGGAAATCGCTTGGTTTGTCTGATGATCATATTGTAAGATTGGAAGGTAATTTTTGGGAAATAGGGGAAGGTCCTTGTGGACCGGATTCTGAAATATTTTATGATAGAGGTCCTGAATATGATAAAGATAATATTGGAATTAAGTTATTAAAAGAAGAAATTGAAAATAATAGATATGTAGAAATATGGAATAATGTATTTAGTCAATATAATTCTAAAGAAGGATTAAATAGAGAACAATATCCTGAATTACCTAAAAAGAATATTGATACTGGAATGGGTTTTGAAAGAATTGTAATGGTTTTACAAAATAAAAATTCTTCTTATGATACTGATTTGTTTATGCCTATTATTTCTGAAATTGAGAAATTATGTAATAAGACATATGATAGTAGTAAAGAATTTAGAATTATTGCTGATCATATAAGAGCAATTGTATTTGCTATTTCTGATGGAGCATTATTCTCAAATGAAGGAAGAGGATATGTTTTAAGAAGGTTGTTAAGAAGAGCTGTTAGACAAGGAAGAAAGCTTGGAGTTAATGATACTTTTATGTATAAATTAGTTGATATAGTTGTTATTAATATGAAATATGCTTATAATAATTTAGATAATAATGTAGAATATATTAAATCTATTGTATTAAAAGAAGAAGAATTATTTAATAAAACTTTGGTTAGCGGCGAAAAGAGATTAAATGAATTAATGAATAATAGTTCTGATAAAGTAATTAGTGGTGAAGAAGTTTTTAAATTATATGATACTTATGGTTTTCCTTTTGAATTAACTAATGAAATATTAAGTGAAAATGGATATTTAGTTAATAAAGATGAATTTGATAAGTATATGGATAATCAAAAGAATCTTGCTAGACAAGCTAGAAATAATGAATATAGTATGAATATTCAAAATGAAGAATTGATTAATTTTAAAGATGTAAGTAAGTTTATCGGTTATACTAATGATGAATGTGATTGTAAAGTTATTGGAATGTTTAAAGATAATAAGTTAGTATCTAAATGTGATGATGAATGTTATATTATGCTTTCTGAAACTCCTTTTTATGCCGAAATGGGAGGTCAAATTAATGATACTGGTATTATTTATAATGATGATGTAAAAATGAATGTATTAAGTGTTTTAAGTGCTCCAAATAAACAACATATGCATTTAGTATCTATTGATGGTATTATTAATGTTGGAGATAGTGTTAAATGTAAAATAAATGTAAATAGAAGAAGAAGTATTGAAAAGAATCATAGTGCTACTCATTTACTACATAAAGCTTTAAAAGAAGTAATTGATGGTAATATATATCAATGTGGATCTAGAGTTGATGAATATAGTTTGAGATTTGATTTTTCTTATTCAAAGAAGATTACTGACGAAGATATTATTAATGTTGAATCTAAAGTTAATGAATATATTAAAAATAATAGTGATGTAATTATTAATGAAGATAGTTTAGAAAACGCTAGAAAGAATAATGTAACTGCATTATTTGATGAAAAGTATGAAGATGTTGTTAGAATAGTTAATATTGGAGATTATGCTGAATTGTGTGGTGGAACACATGTTAAAAACACTTCAGAAATAATTACGTTTGCTATTAAATCTTTAGAAAATAAAGGTTTAAATGTGTATAGGATTGAAGCTACTACTGATAATAATATTGAAAATCAATTATATGAAAAGATTAAAACTTATAATATTGAAATGATTAAGTTGTTAGAAAAATCTAAGAAAATTATTGATAGTGCTTTAAAAGATGGAATTGAATTAAAATTAGATATTAAAATAGATAATTCTAAACCGAAATCTTATTCGGATATTATATTTAATAGGGATGAAGTAAATAATGTAAGAATTAAAGTTAATGAGTTAGAAAATAAATATTTTGATATTAAGAGTAAAAAAGCATTAGAAAACATTAAGTATTTTGAAGATAAAATAGTAAAGAATAATGATTTTGATTATTTAATAATGAAGATTGATAATTATGATATTAATGTATTAAAACAAATAATTGATGTATTGATTAATAAGATGAATAATGGTTTTATATTTATAGCTAATATTGTAAATGATAATGTAAACTATATTAGTAAGAGTAATAATATAAATATAAATAGTGGAGAATTAATAAAAATAACATCTACTAGATCTAAAGGTAATGGTGGAGGATCTCATTCTTTTGGTCAAGGTGGAGGGACTGATGTTTCTAATTTAGATATACTATTAGAAGAAATTTCGAATGTTGTAATTAAATTAAAAAAATGATAAACTTATTATGAGGTGATAATATGTTATCTGATACTCAATTATTTAATGTTGAAGAAATCAACGATGCTGCAGTTGAAATGACAATTAAAGAAATATATGATGTTCTTGAAGAGATTGGATATAATCCAGTTAATCAACTTGTAGGATATATAATGAGTGGAGATCCTGGTTATATAACTAGTCATAAAGAAGCTAGAAATAAAATCAGTGCTATTGATAGAGCTAAATTAATTGAGATATTACTTAGAAAGTTTATGAAGTAATGAGATATTTAGGTTTAGATTTTGGAACTAAAACTATTGGAATTGCAATAAGTGACAGAACAAATTTGATATCAAGTTCTTATAAATTGATTGAATATAAAGACAACGATTATTCAAATGCAGTAAATGAATTAATTAATATAGTTAATGATAATAATATTACATGTATTGTTCTAGGATTACCTAAAAATATGAATAATACTTTAGGCAATAGAGCAGAGGAAACAATTAAATTTAAAGAGTTTATTCAATCAAAATTAAATGTTGAAATAATACTTGAAGATGAAAGATTAACTACTAGAGAAGCACATAAAACTCTTATTGAAGCTAATATGAGTAGAAAGAAAAGAAAGAAAAATGTTGATAAAGTAGCGGCTTCTTTTATACTTCAAAATTATTTAGATAGATTAAATAGAAAGGGAAATTAAAATGGAAGAATTAAAAAAATCTACTTTTACAGTTAAAGATGAAAATGGGAAAGATGTTGAATGTGATGTATTGTTTACATTTGATTCAGAGGAAACTAAGAAGAGTTATATAGTGTATACTGATAATACTACTGATGAAAATGGTAATGTTAAAGTTTTCGCATCTATATATGATCCCAAGATAGAAAATCCTGTTCTAGAACCAATTACAGATGAAAAAGAATGGAAAATAATAGAAACTATTATTGAAACATTACAAGAGGAAAAAAATAGTTAAGAGGTGCCAACTTGATTACTAAAGAAATGAGAGATATTGAAAAATATGCAGAAGAGTATAATGTCCCTATAATGGACAAAAAAGGTCTTCTTTTCTTATTGAATCAAATTAAAAGAAATAATGTTAAAAATATATTAGAATTAGGAACAGCAATTGGTTATACAGCAATAAATATGGCTTTATTAGATGATGATGTTAAAGTTACATCAATTGAAAGAGATTCAAATAGGTATTTTGAAGCATTAAAGAATGTTAAGAATTTTAAATTAGAAAGAAGAATTAATTTAGTATTAGGTGATGCTTTAGATATAAATTTGGAAGATAAGTATGATCTTATTTTTATTGATGCTGCTAAAGGACAATATACTAAATTTTTTGAAAAATATTGTAATAATTTAAATGAAAACGGAATAATTATTACAGATAATATGTCTTTTCATGGATTAGTAGATGCTAAGGATGTTATTCCTTCAAAAAATTTAAGACAATTAGTTAAGAAAATTAAAAATTATATTATGTTTTTAAAAAAACATAATGAATTTGAAACAAAATTTTATAAAGCTGGAGATGGTATTGCAGTTTCAAGGAGAATTAAATGACAAAAATACTGGTAAGTCCTGTAAATTTACAAAATTTCGATAATTTAAAAGAAAAGAACATAGATGGTTTTATATTTGGTATAAAAGACTATAGTGTTTTTTTTAATTGTGAGCTTAATGTTGAACAAATTAAAAATATTAAAGACAAAAATATATATATAGCAATTAATAAAATGATATATAATAAAGATATTGATAATATTAAAGATATTCTTATAGAATTAGACTCTATAGGTGTTTCTGGAGTTATATTTGAAGATTTAAGTATATTAAATATTGTAAATGAGCTTAAACTTAATATTAATTTAATATATAATCAAATACATTTTGCAACTAATTATTACTCTATGGATTTCTGGTATAATAAAGGAATAAAGAATGTTTTTTTAAGTACTGAGTTAATGTTAAATGATTATATTAATATTAAAAATAATTGCAGTATGTCAACATTTGTATATATATATGGATATATACCTATATTCTATTCTTCTAGACAATTACTAACTAATTATTTTAAATTTACTAATAAGAAGAAAGAAAATGATTGTTATTTTATTAAAAATAAAGATAATAAATATTTAATTTATGAAAAAAATGATGAAACTATTATATATGATGATGTAATTAATGGGTTAGTTGAAGTTAAAGATTTAGTTAATAATAATATTGATTTTCTGGTTTTAAATGGTTTAAATCATGAAGAAAAAGAGTTTAGTGATGTAGTTGATATTTATATTAAAGCTATAAATGGAGAAGATATATCTAATATGTACAATAATATGAAATTTAAAAATAAAGGGTTTTTATATAAAAAATCAATATATAAGGTGAAATTATGAAAAAAGTAGAGTTATTAGCACCAGCTGGTGATTTTGAAAGGTTAAGATTTGCTATATTATATGGTGCAGACGCAGTTTATATTGGTGGTCAAAACTATAGTTTAAGAGCTAATTCAACTAATTTCAGTATTAAAGAAATAGAAGAAGCATGTAAATATGTTCATGATAGAAATAAAAAGATATATGTAGCAGTTAATATTGTGTTTCATAATGAGGATGTAGGTGGTTTAGAAAATTATTTAATTGATTTATATAAATGTAAAGTAGATGCTATTATAGTTAGTGATCCTGTTGTTATAAGTATTGCAAGGAAAGTAATACCTAAAATGGAAATACATATAAGTACTCAACAAAGTACTATGAATTATGAATCTGCAAATTTTTGGAAAAATGAAGGTGTTACTAGAATTGTACTAGCTAGAGAATTAAATAAAGATGATATAAAAATGATTGTTGAAAAAAGCGGATTAGAAGTAGAGACATTTATTCATGGAGCAATGTGTGTATCATATAGTGGAAGATGTGTTTTATCTAATTATTTTACTAATAGAGATTCTAATAGAGGTGGATGTAGTCAAATATGTAGATGGAATTTTGATTTATATAATGAAACAGAAAAAATTAATGATTCTACATGTTTTTCAATCGCTGTTAAAGATTTAAATATGTGTAGCAAAATTAATGAATTAATTGATATTGGAGTTAGTAGTTTAAAAATTGAAGGAAGAATGAGATCTATATACTATATATCTAATGTAATAAATATATATAGGAAAATTATAGATTCATATTATAATAATATAAATATTGATATTGATTCATGTAATTATGAATTGTTTAGATGTGCAAATAGGGATGCAGTTGTTCAATATTTTGATAAAAAACCTGGTGTAGAAGAACAATATTATTTAGATAGGGATGAAGTATCAAATAAGGATTTTCTGGGTTTAGTAATAGATTATGATGATTTAAATAAGGAAATAATTGTTGAGCAAAGAAATTATTTTAAAGCTGGTGATTTTATTACTATTTTCGGACCTAATACATCTAAGTTTTCATTTAAAGTTGAATATATAAAAGACGAAGATAAAAACATAATTGATGTTGCAAGACATCCACAACAAGTTGTTAGAATCCCTTGCAATAAAAGGGTTTATAAAGATGATATTATAAGGGTAAAATTTACTATTGACATATAGTAAAATTAATAGTATTATCTTTATCATTAATAAATGAGGTGAGAAAAATGGTTAAAGAAAAGAAGGAAATATATCTTACAGCAGCTGGTTTAAATTTACTTAAAGAAGAATTAACTGTTTTAAAATTAGAAAAAAGACCTGAAGTAATACAACAAATAAAAGAAGCTAGATCTCTCGGTGATTTATCTGAAAATGCTGAATATCATGCTGCAAGAGAAGAACAAGCTATATTAGAGAAAAGAATATTGGAAATTGAATATATGATTAATAATTCTGTTATTATTGAGGAAAAGATTTCAGATAAGGTTAAATTAGGAAGTACAGTTGTTATTAAATATATTGAAGATGGAGAATTAGAAACATATAAAATAGTAGGTAGTTTAGAAGCAGATCCATTTAAGAATTTAATATCAAATGAATCTCCAATTGCTAATGCTATTATGAATAAAAAAGTAGGAACAGTAGTATGCGTTGATAGTCCTAATGGAAAGTATGAACTTGAAATAGTTGAAATTAAATAATGTTTTACATTATTTTTTTAAAGTTGAATAATATGTTTATTTAAGATATAATATTTATGATTTAGAGGAGGAAATATGAAAAACAAGAAAGAAATTATAGTTAAAATTGATGGAAAAGAATGGAAAGATGCTATTGATAAAGCATTTGATAAAAAAATTAAAACTGTTAAAGTAGATGGTTTCAGAGAAGGTAAATGTCCTAGAGATATATATGAACAAAAATTTGGTAAAGAGTCTTTATATATGGATGCAGTAGAATATGTTATTGATAAAGCATATCAAAAAGCATTAGATGATTCAAAATTAGTACCAGTTGTTCAACCAACGGTAGATTTAAGTAAAGTAGATAATGATGCTGCAGAATTTAAATTTAATATTATTGTTAAACCTGAAATAAAAATTAAAAAATATAAAAAATTAAAAGTTAAGAGAGAAGAAGTAAAAGTTAGTAAAGAGGAAGTCAATACTGAAATTGAATTATTAAGAAAGAAATATGCTGAAATAGTAGTTAAAGATGGAAAAATAGAACTTGGAGACACTGCAGTTATTGATTTTGAAGGATTTAAGGATGAGAAAGCTTTTGAAGGTGGTAAAGGTGAAAATTATCCATTAGAAATTGGTAGTAAAACTTTTATACCTGGTTTTGAAGAGCAATTAGTTGGGCATAAATTAGGAGAAGATCTTGAAGTTACTGTTAAGTTTCCGGAAGATTATCCAAGTGAAGATTTAAAAGGTAAAGATGTAGTATTTAAAGTTAAAATTCATGAAGTTAAAACTAAGAAAATACCTGAATTGAAAAAGGATTTTTTCTTAGACTTATCTATAGATGGAGTAAAAGATATAGAAAGTTTGGAAAAACATGTTGAAACTGAAATTTTAAATAGAAAAAATAATGAAGAGGATAATAAATTTATAAGTAATGTTCTTGAAGAAATTAGTAAAGAAACTGTTATTGATTTAAATGATGAAATAGTAGAAGCTGAATTAAATCAGATGTTAGATCAATATAGAGAAAAATTAAAAATGCAAGGTATAACATTAGAACAATATTTAGAATTTACTAAATCAACTATAGATGATATGAAAAATAATTTAAAAGATGAAGCTAAGAAGAATGTGTTATACAGATATATTATCGAAGAAATCAAAAGAATTGAAGATATAAGTGTTACTGATAAGGAAATAGAAGAGGAAGCAAATAAATTAGCTGAATTATATAAAACAACTGTAGAAGAACTTAAAAAAGCATTTGGTACTTTAGATGTAATTAAATATGATTTAGAAATGAAAAAGACACTTGAATTTTTAAAAGACAATAATTAGTATTGTCTTTTTTTATAGACAAATTGTATATTTTTATATATAATAAATGGTAAATCTTTGTGGAGGTGTATATGTTAAAAACAAATTTATCAGTTATACTTTTAAGAGGTATTGTATTATTACCACATTGTGAATTAAGAATAGAAATTAATAATGATATTGAAAAAAAAATAATTGAAAATGCAGAAAAATATAATGATGGAATGATATTGATAGTTAGTCCTATAAATCCTTTGGAAGAAGTTGTTAGTATTAAGGATTTATTAAATATAGCTACTATTGGTAAAGTGAAATTAAAAATTCAATTAAAAGATGAAGTTACTAGAGTTGTTATTGAAGGTATAAATAGGGTTAATGTTGTTGAATATATAAATGCTGAGAATCATACATTTGAAGCAAATATTGAACCTACTACTAGATTTGTTATTAATGAGAAAGATGAAACAGCATTAATTAGAAAATTAGTTGGTGAAGTAGAGGGATTAATATCTAAAGTACCATATATGAGTAATAGTATTTTAAATGAAATATCTAATGAGAAATCTATTGCTAAAATTACAGATTTAGTTGCTAATTATTTACCATTAGCGTTTGAAAGAAAATTAGATTTTTTAAAAACAGTTAATCCATATACTAGAGTAATTATGTTAATTGAAGATATTAAGACAGAAGAAGAAATAATAAGTATTGATGAGAAAATTGAGAGTGAATTAAAAAAACAATTAGAAGATTCTCAAAAAGAATTTATATTAAGAGAAAAGATAAGAATTATTAAAGAAGAACTTGGTGATATAAGTGTTAAAGATTCTGATGTTGAAATATTAAGAACTAAGATTGAAAAATTAAAATGTAATAAGAAGGTTAAAGATAAGTTATACAATGAGTTAAAAAAATATGAAATGATGAATGCTAATTCACCTGAAATGGGAGTAGTTAGAAATTATATTGATTGGTTATTAGATTTACCTTGGAATGTTTTTTCTAAAGAAGAGTTGGATTTAAATAAAGCTAGAAGAACTTTAGACGAATCTCATTATGGATTAGATAAAGTTAAAACTAGAATTATTGAATTTCTTGCAGTAAAACAAGTAACTAATAATATGAAATCTCCTATTATATGTTTGGTTGGTCCTCCTGGAACAGGTAAAACTACTTTAGCTATGAGTATTGCAAAAGCTATTAATAGAAATTTTGTTAAGATATCTGTCGGTGGCATTAATGATGAAGCTGAAATTATTGGACATAGAAGAACTTATATTGGTGCTAATCCAGGTAGGATTATTTCTACTATGAAGAAAGCTAAAACATCTAATCCGGTATTTTTAATTGATGAGATAGATAAGATGACTAAGAATTATAAGGGTGATCCTGCTAGTGCTATGTTAGAAATATTAGATAAAGAACAAAATAAGTATTTTATTGATAATTATATTGAAGAAGAATATGATTTATCTAATGTAATGTTTATATTAACTGCAAACAACATATACGATATACCTGAAGCTTTAAGAGATAGATTAGAAATAATTAAGTTAAGTGGATATACTGAATACGAGAAGTTAGATATTGCTAAAAAGCATACAATATTTAGAGAGTTAAAGGAACACAGAATTAAGAATGGTAATATTAAATTTGATGATTTGGGTATTTTAACAATTATTAGACATTATACTAAGGAAGCTGGAGTAAGAGAATTAGAAAGATTAATTGAAAGTATTATTAGAAAAATAATTACTGAAAGAATTAATAATAAGAATTTAGATAATGTAATTATAAATAGTAAGAATGTTGAAAAATATTTAGGGAAAAAAATATATATGTATTCTGAAAAAGAAAATAATGAGGAAATTGGTGTAGCAACTGGTTTAGCATATACTGAATCTGGTGGAGATATTCTTCCAATAGAGGCTACATATTATAATGGTAAGGGGAATTTGTTATTAACTGGTTCTCTTGGTGATGTAATGAAGGAAAGTGCTCAAATAGCATTAAGTTATATTAAAGGTCATTGTAGTTTATATAATATTGATTATAATTTATTACAAAATAGTGATATACATATACATGTTCCAGAAGGTGCTATACCTAAGGATGGTCCAAGTGCTGGTATTACTGTTACAACTGCTATTATTAGTGCATTTACAAATAAATGTGTAAATAAAAATATAGCAATGACTGGTGAAATTACTTTAAGAGGAACTGTACTTCCAATTGGTGGATTAAAAGAGAAAGCTATAGGTGCTAATAGAAGTAAAATTAAAACTATTATTCTTCCTAAAAAGAATGAAAGAGATTTAGATGAAATACCAGATGAAATAAAGAAGAACTTAAAATTTAAATTTGTAAGTAATTATGAAGAAGTATATAAGTTAATATTTTAAATACAGCTAATGCTGTATTTTTTATTTTATGTTATAATTATTTTAGGAGATGATATTATGTCTACTATTCATTTTGAATTTAATAAAGAGGATGTATCTGATTTAGTTATTATGCCTGGGGATCCTTTAAGAGCTAAATATATAGCTGAGAATTATTTAAGTAATGTTAAACAAATCAATAGAACTAGAAATATGTTTGGTTATACTGGTTTGTATAAAGGTAAGAGAATATCGGTAATTGGGTCTGGAATGGGTATACCTAGTATGGGTATATATTCTTATGAATTATATAAATTTTATGATGTTAAGAATATTATTAGAATAGGTACCTGTGGAGGTTATAGTCCTGATTTAAAGTTGTTTGATGTTGTTTTAGTAGATAAAACTTATAGTGATTCTAATTATGGATTTAATTTATGTAAAAATAAAAGTAAGTTAGTATCATCAAGTAATATTTTAAATAATAAAATAGAAGAAACAGCTATTAGTTTGGGAATAAATATTAAGAAGGGTAATAATCATACTAGTGAAGTGTTTACTCCTTATATTGATAGTTATAATCCTATTAAAATTATTAAAAAATATAAATGTATTACATCAGAAATGGAAGCTTTCTCATTATTTATTAATGCTGAGTTATTAGGCAAGGAATCAGCGTGTATTTTAACTGTTTCTGATACTCAACTTGATAAACGAGTAATAAGCAAAGAGGAAAGGGAAAAGAAGCTCACAGATGCCATTATTTTAGGGTTGGAGAGCTTGTTAAGATTATGAATTGCAAAACAATTAAAGTTAATAATATAAATATTCATTTTATAAAAACTAATAAATTTAAAACTACATTAGTTTCTTTTAATTTTACTAATAAATATACAAAAGATGATTATTTAAAAAGAGCATTGTTATTTAGATTATTAACTGAAAGCACTAAGAATTTTAATAGTAAAGTTAAATTAGAAATTGAATCTCAAAATTTATATATAAATAGTTATACCTCACATACTAATATTATAGGTAATTATATAAAGAGTTCTATTGATTTGTTGTTTATTAATAATAAATATAGTGAAAAAAACAATGATATGAATTGTTTAAATTTTTTAAAAGATATTATTATAAATCCAGATATTAATAACAATCAATTTAATAGTAAATCATTTAATAATATTTATAATATTTATAAAACTGCAATATTATCATATAATGATGATCCTAGATCAATTGCAGAAAAAGAATGTTTTAAAGAAACTGATATTAATAATCCTATTAATTCTAAATATATTGATATTGATGAATTAGAAAGAGTTACTAATAGTGATGTAGTTGATTATTATAACTCATCAATTATGAATGATAGAGTAGATGTATTTGTAATAGGTGAGTATAATGAGAAAAAGTATATTGATTTTTTTAATAAATTAAATATTGGGAAAAATTTAGATATAAATGATATAGAATATGAATATAATGAATATAGAGATAATATAAATAAAGTTATAAAACAAGATAATAGATTTAAACAAGCTAATCTATTTATTTCATACAAAATAATTAATACAAATAAATATGAAAAAAATTATTTGTTACCTATATTTAATATTATATTAGGTGGAGGACCATCATCTAGATTATTTATGAATGTTAGAGAAAAGAATTCATTGGCATATCATATTTCTTCTAAATATCAAAAAGAATTCAGTATATTATTAATTACATCTGGAATTGATTATTGTAATTATGATAAAGCTATTAAATTAGTTAATGAACAATTTGATAATATGAAAGAAATAACAATAAAAGAATTAGAAATTGCTAAAAAGCTAATTATTAGTGATGTAAAAACTACATTTGATTATAAGCAAACTATAAATTCTTATAATTATAATAATATAGTATTAAATGAAGACAATATTAATGATTATATAAATAATATTAAAAATGTTGAAAAAAAAGAAATAGAAGAATTAATATCTAAAATTAAAATAGATACTATTTCTTTAGTATATGGTGAGTAATATGAAGAAAATAGAAATAATTAATACTGATGAATTAATTTATTATGAAAAATTAGAAAATGGATTAGAAGTATATATGTTACCTAATAATAATATTAAAAAATATGCAATATCATTTTTTACGAAGTTTGGTAGTATACATACATCTTTTAAATCAAATAATAATAAATATACCGTTCCAAATGGTATAGCTCATTTTTTAGAACATAAAGTATTTGAACAAAAGAATGGTATAGATCCATTTACATTTTTTTCTAAAAGTGGAACTGATTGCAATGCTTATACTGCATATAATTATACAAATTATATACTTGATGGTACTACTAATTTAAATAAAAATATTAATTATTTATTAGATTATGTGCAATCACCTAATTTTACTAATGAAAACGTAGAAAAAGAGAAGGGTATTATTAAACAAGAATTATTATCGTATAAAGATTACTATGAATATTTATCGTTTGATAATCTAATGTCAAATATATTTATAAATAGTAATTATAAGTATACAGTTGGCGGAGAAGTTGAAGATATAGAAAAGATAACTAAAAATATGTTATATGACTGTTATAATGCTTTTTATAATCCTAATAATATGATTATAGTAATTACTGGTAATTTTAATAAAGATAAAATAATCGAAATTATTAAAAATAATCAAATGAATAAAGTATTTAACAATTATAAATATGAAATACAAAGTATTGATGAACCAGATAAAGTTTTAAAAGAATTTGATAAATTGACAATAGGAGTATCAATACCAATATTAAATATTGGTATTAAGATAAAAAAAGAAGATAATATTAAGGATAAATTATATCTTTTAATAATTGTTGATTATTTATTTGGTAAAACTTCTAAGTTTGTTGAGAAATTAATAGAGGATAATATAATTGAAGGACGTTTAAAATCAAATATTGTTGATGCAGATACACATGATGTAATATTATTAGAATGTAAAAGTTATAAATATGAAGAAACGATAAAAAGAGTTAAGAGTTTGCTTAATAATTTTGAGATAGATAATGTTTTTTTTGAAAGAAGAAAGAAAGTAAGTATATGCAAATATATAGAGTGTTTTGAATATATAAATAAAATAAACTTCGAAATAGTAGATTATTTAATAGAATATGGGAAATATCCATATGATTATTATGAAATTATTAAATCATTAGATTATAAAGAATTATGTGATATAAAAAATAGACTATGTTTTGATAATATGAGTAGTTATGTTATTGACTAGACAAAAATAAAAAAATATTATATAATTTTTTTATCACATTTTATAAAGATGAAGGGATATAATGAAAAAGTTTATTAGCAATGAAGAGTTTAATATTATTATTAAACCAATATTAGAAAATAAAAATTTTATAGATACTCAATACACAATACATCATGGTGTTATTAAGTTAGATCATTCTATTAAGGTAGCATATAATACATATAAGTATTCTAAAATATTAAATATGGATTATATAAGTGCAACAAGAGGTGCTATTCTTCATGATTTCTTTTTATCAAATACTAATGGTAAAAGTATATCAAAAGAAGCAATCGAACTTACTTTTAATCATAGTAAATTAGCATTAGATAATTCTAATAAGTATTTTAAATTAAATAATTTAGAACGAGATATTATTTATAAACATATGTTTCCTGTAGTATTTTCTACAATACCTAAATATAAGGAAAGTTTATTAGTAGCAACTATTGATAAAATAGTAGGATCTAATGAATCATATAATAAATTTAAAAAACATTTTGGATATAAGATATTAGCTACTGTTATACCTGTATTCATAATATCTTTAGCAGCATTATTTGGCTACAATTAGTAGCTTTTTTTATTATTATTTATGTTATTATATTTATGTGTCCTTGTAGCTCAGCTGGATAGAGCAATCCTCTCCTAAGGGATAGGTCGGAGGTTCGAATCCTCTCAAGGACGCCAATATTTTTAGGAGTGTTTATGAAAAGAATTGTTAAAATATTAAAAGATAAGAAATATACAATATCAGCTATGGAATCTTGTACCGGTTCTTATTTTGTTAATTGTATAACTAATATTCCAGGTGCAAGTGAAGTTTTAAAATTTAGTGCAACTACATATTCTAATGAATTTAAAATTAAAATGGGTGTTAACAAGAAAATAATTGATAAATATTCTGTATATAGTATTGAAACTGCAAAAGAAATGAGCAAAAGTATTAGTGATTTTACAAAATCTGATTATGGAGTTGGAATTACAGGTAAAATAAATAGAATAGATAAGAATAATTTATTTGGTAAAGATAATTTAGTATACATAAGTATTTATAATAAAAATAATAAAAAATATTATACAGATATAATTAAAACTAGAAGAGTAAGTAGAAAGTTGAATAAAGTAATAATAGTAAATAAAGTAATTAGATTGCTTAAAAAAATTATACGATAGAAGCCACCTTAGTTTAATGATAGAACAGTTGCATCGTAAGCAACATATGTGAGTTTGATTCTTACAGGTGGCACCAATGAGGTTAATATGATTAAAATTAAAGTAAATAATTTTGATTTAAATATGACTATTAATAGTGGTCAATTTTTTAGATTCTCAAAAGAATCTAATGGATCATATAATATTATATTAAAAGATAGAGTAGTTAATGTTATTCAAGATAATAATTATATTATTGTTGAATCAAATAATTATGATAATTTAGAAAATATAATAATTAATTTCTTTGATTTAAATACAGATTATAATGTATTTAATAAATATATATTAGAATTTGATATTAATTTAAAAGATATAATTAATTTTAATAATAATTTCAAAATATTAAATATGGAACCATTTGAAACTATAATATCTTATATAATATCTCAAAGGAACAGTGTTAATAATATTACTAATAAAGTTAATAAATTATCAGAATTATATGGATCTAAAGTTATATTTAAAGATAAAGAATATTATTTATTTCCAACTCTTAAACAATTAGAAAAAGTTAGTATTGAAGATTATAAATTAATTGGTTTAGGATATAGAGATAAGTATATTTATAACATAGTTAAAGATATTAACTGTGGAAAACTTAATCTAAACTATATTAATAATTTGAATGGTAAAGAAGCTATTGATTATTTAAAAGGGTATAGTGGTATTGGTTTAAAAGTTGCTTCTTGTATTCTCTTGTTTGCATATAGAAAATATGATGTATTTCCAATTGATACTTGGATTATTAAGGGTGTTAATGAAATATATAATATTAATAAAGTTGAATGTATAAAGAATTATTGTGAAAATAATATAAATAAATATTCAGGTATATTATTACAATATATTTTTAATTATTATAGAAATAAATAAGTTGACAGTAGACAAAATTTAACAAAAAGAAATTACGCTCTAAGAATCAAGTAATATAAATGAATTAAAAAAAACTACAAAAAAAGTAGTTTTTTTAATGTGTAAAATACGAACAAATGTTTATTGCTGTGTTATACTTAATTTAAGTAGGATAGACAAATAGGAGGGGATATACTATGATTGAAACTATAATCAAAAGATCAGGAAGAAAGGAAAAATTTCAACCATTAAAGATTGAAGAAGCTATATTTAAAGCAATAATGAGTTTAAATGATCTTACAGAAGATAAAGCAAGAGAACAAGCAAAATTAGCAGCTAATGTAGTTGTATTTAAATTAAATAAAAATTTAAATGGAGAAATAATTAATCTTGAAGAAGTTCAAGATATGGTAGAAGAAACTTTAATGCAATTAGGTATGACTGATGTTGCTAGAAGTTATATTAGATATAGACATCAAAGAGAACAAATGAGGAAAGATAAAGAAGCTGCAATAAGTGTAGAAAAAATGATGGGTAGCTATATGAAAAAGGAAGATTGGAGAGTAAAAGAAAATTCTAATATGGATTATTCTTTACAAGGTCTTAATAATTATATAGTTAGTGATATAACTAAAAGTTTTTGGTTAAATCATGTTTTTTCAACAGAAGAAAGAGAATTGCATGAAGGTGGATCAATTCATATTCATGATTTAGGTTTGTTATCTACATATTGCTGTGGTTGGGATTTAGAAGGATTATTGATAAAAGGGTTTAAAGGGGTTCCTAATAAAATATCATCTGCACCTGCAAAACACTTTAAAACTGCCTTAGGACAACTTGTTAACTTTATATATACATTGCAAGGGGAAGCAGCAGGAGCTCAAGCTGTATCGAGTTTTGATACTTATTTAGCACCTTTTATAGCATATGATAAATTAGAGTATAAAGAAGTTAAACAAGCTATGCAAGAGTTTATTTTTAATGTTAATGTTCCTACAAGAGTTGGATTCCAATGTCCTTTCTTTAATATTACGCTTGATTTAAAAGCACCCTCAACTTTAAAAGATAAACCTGTAATAATTGGTGGAGAATATAAAGAAAAGAAATATGGTGAATTCCAAAAAGAAATGGATATGATTAATAAAGCTTTTTGTGAAGTAATGATGAGTGGAGATTCTAGTGGTAGGATATTTTCTTTCCCAATACCAACATATAATGTAACTAAAGATTTTGATTGGGATAGTGAAGTAGTTAATGATATTATGAAAATGACTAGTAAATATGGTATTCCTTATTTTGCAAATTTTATAAATAGTGATATGAAACCAGAAGATACTAGAAGTATGTGTTGTAGATTAAGAATAGATCTTAGAGAGCTACATATGCGTGGTGGAGGTTTGTTTGGAGCTAATCCATTAACTGGTAGTATTGGAGTAGTAACTATTAATTTACCTAGACTAGGATATTTATATAAAGATGTTGATACATTGAAATTAGAATTAGAAAAATTAATGAATATATGTAAACATATTTTAGAAACAAAGAGAAAATTTATTGAAAAAAATACTGAAGACGGATTATATCCTTATAGTAAAGTATACCTAGAAGATACATATACTAAATATGGAGAGTATTGGAAAAATCACTTTAATACAATAGGTATTAATGGTATGAATGAGTGCATAAGAAATTTCTTTAATGATACTGAAGATATTACTACTAAAAAGGGACAAAAGTTTGCTAAAGATATCTTAGATTTTATGAGAAAGGAAATGTTACAATATCAAAAAGAAGGAAACCTATACAATCTTGAAGCAACACCTGCTGAAGGTACTGCTTATAGATTAGCAAAATGCGATAGAAAACTATATCCGGATATTATTACTGCTGGAAATGATGAAGTTTATTATACAAATAGTACTCAATTACCAGTTGGACATACTTCTGATTTGTTTGAAGCTTTAAATTTACAAGATGATCTTCAAACCAAGTATACTGGTGGAACGGTATTTCACGCATTTTTAGGTGAAAAGATTGATAATTTTGAAGTAACAAAGAAATTAATTAAAAATACTTTTGAAAATTATAGTTTACCTTACTTTTCAATAACACCGACATTCTCAGTATGCGAAGAACACGGATATTTATCTGGAGAAGTTGAAAAATGTCCAAAATGTGGAAGAGAAACTGAAATATGGACTAGGGTAGTAGGATTTTATAGACCTGTTAAAAGCTTTAATCCTGGTAAAAAAGAAGAATATAAAGAAAGAAAAGAGTTTATTGTTGAATAAGAGGTAAATATGATATATGGATTACAAAAAATAACTTTTATTGATTATCCGAATGAAGTGTCTTTTATGATTTTTCTTGGAGGTTGTAATTTTAGATGTCCTTATTGTCATAATAAAAGTATTGTTTTTAAAACATCAGATGTAATTAAAGAATCAGATGTAATAAAGATGCTTGAAGAAAGATTTAATTTTATTAAACACGTTGTTATTACAGGTGGGGAACCAACTATATATGGCGATAAATTAATTGAATTATTTAAAAAAATTAAAAATATTGGTTATGATATTAAGTTAGATACTAATGGTACAAACCCAGATGTTATTAAAAAACTTTTAGATTTAAAATTAGTTAGTTATTTTGCAATGGATATTAAAAATGCATTTTCTAAATATAATGAAACAACTGGTGTAGAAGTAAATATTAATAATATAAAAGAAAGCATAAAATTAA
The DNA here is from genome assembly GCA_028700595.1 of Bacilli bacterium. Taxonomy (GTDB): domain Bacteria; phylum Bacillota_I; class Bacilli_A; order RF39; family UBA660; genus JAQVSJ01. The sequence goes on from JAQVSJ010000007.1 coordinate 27,706, forward strand.
TTGAAAATTCTGGTATACCTTATATATTTAGATCAACTATAAACAAAACAATGCATAATAAAAAAGATATTGATGAGATAAAAACATATATTAAAGATAAAAGTAAACTTATATTTCAAGATTATAAATACTCTAAAGAACAAATAGTGGATAAAGATTTTGGTAAATATGAAAAACTATAGAAATATAGTTTTTTTACTGTATAATTAAATAGGTGATAAAAATGAAAGAAAAAATAATTACATATGATCAAGATTCAATTGGAAGAGGAGTAGGTAAGTTAAATGACAAAGTTGTTTTTATAAATGGTGGATTAAAAGATGAAGAATATACAATAGATATAGTATTCGATAAAAACAACTATTCTGAAGCTAATATAGTTAGTATTAAGAAACAAAGTGATGAAAGAAGAAAATACGATTGTCCATATATAGATTGTGGAGGGTGCGATTTAGGGCATCAAAAATATGAAAGCCAATTAGTATTTAAAAAGGAAAAAGTTAAAAAAGCAATTGAAAGAATTGGTGGATT
>JAQVSJ010000029.1 GCA_028700595.1 Bacilli bacterium
AAGTAGAATTAAATAGTCATTAATTCTACTTCTTTTTCTTTTAATAAATCATCTATCTTCTTATTATAATCATTAACTACTAATTGTATTCTTTCTACCCCTCTTTTTTCTTCATCTTCCGGTAGTTTTAAATCTCTAATAGCATTATTTGAATCTTGTCTAATATTTCTTAGAGATACTCTTGTCTCTTCTGCAATTCCTTTTACATCTTTAACAAACTCTTTTCTTCTCTCTTCTGTTAAAGGTGGAAATGCTAGTATTATTAATTCACCATTATTGTTTGGTGTTAACCCTAGATTTGATTCATATATTGCTTTTTCAATACCTGCTAATGCACTCTTATCATATGGTTTAATAGCTATTTGTCTAGCCTCAGGTACATATACATTTGCTATTTGTCTTAATGGTGTATCTGATCCATAATAATTAACTACAATATTATCTAATATTGATACATTTGCTCTACCAGCTCTTATATTTGCAAATCTCTTTTGCATTGATTCAATTGCATTTTGCATATCTTGTTTTGTTATTTCAATAATTTCTTCCATATTACTCTCCTTATAATAATTATATATGAAAAGAAAAAAACTTTCAATATTGAAAGTTTTATTTAATTTGATTCATTACTTCTTCAGCAAAGTTATCTTTTCTTTTTTCCATTCCTTCCCCAACTTCATATCTAATCATTACTTTAACACTTGCATTATTTTCTTTTGCGTATTGTTCAACATTAATATCGGGGTTTTTAACAAATGGTTGTTCATTTAAACATATTTCTTTAAAATACTTAACAATTCTTCCTTCAACTATCTTCTCTGCTATATCTGCAGGTTTTCCTTCATTAATAACTATTTGTTTTTGAATTTCTCTCTCTTTATTTAATTCTTCTTCTGGAACATCATTTCTACTAATAAATTTTGGTCTCATAGCAGTAGCATGCATAGCTATTTCTTTTGCTAATTCACTATTACCGTTTTCTAATACAACCAATGTAGCAGATTTTTTATTACTATGTATATAAATACCGAATGTATCAGTTTCTTCTTTTACTATATTTTCAAATCTTCTAAAACTAATCTTTTCACCAATTTTAGCTATCTTATTAATAATAGTATCATTTAATGTACCATCTTCTGTTTTCAAATTTAAAGCTTCTTCTATTGTTTTAACATCATTTTTTAACAATAAATTAGATATTATTTTTAATAATCCTGTAAATTGTTCATTACTTGCTACAAAATCAGTTTCTGAATTCAATTCAACAATACTTGCTTTGTTTCCTTCGCTTACTATATTTACTAATCCTTCAGCAGCTATTCTATCTGCTTTTTTTGCAGCTTTTGATATTCCTTTTTCTCTAAGCCATTCAACAGCTTTAGTCATATCTCCGTTTGTCTCATCAAGAGCTTTTTTACAATCTAACATTCCAGCTCCTGTTGATTCACGTAATTCTTTAACCATACTCGCAGTTACCATATTTTCCTCCTATAAATTAAAGATGATTTAACAAATCATCTATTTTTTAGTTGCTTTCTTAGTTGTTTTCTTTTCTTCTTTTTTAGATTCTTTCTTTGTTGTTACCTTCTTAACAGTCTTTTTTACTTCTTTTGGTTCTTCTTTCTTAGTAGTAGCTTTTTTTACTACTTCCTTCTTAGTCGTAGCTTTTTTAGCAACCTTTTTTACTTCTTTTGGTTCTTCTTTTTTAGCTACTTTCTTAGTTGTTTTCTTTTCTTCTTTTTTAGGTTCTTCTTTTTTAGCTACTTTCTTAGTTGTTTTCTTTTCTTCTTTTTTAGGTTCTTCTTTTTCTAAAGATTTATCTTCTTTTATTTCTTCAATAGATTCTTTTTTAATTTCTTTTTGTTTTTCTTCTACTAATTCAGTAGATTCTTTTACTGATTTTTCTTCTTTTAGTTCTGATTGTTCTTTAACTTCTACTTTCTTAACATTTCCCTTATCTTCTTCTGTTAAAAAATCAATCATAGGTGATCCTGTAACTTCTGCTACAGCATTATTTAATACTCCTATCACTAATTTTACTGCACGAATTGCATCATCGTTAGCAGGTATTACATAATCAACATCATCTGGATCACAATTTGTATCTACTATTCCTATTACTGGTATATTTAATCTTCTCGCTTCTTTAATAGCATTTAATTCTTTTTTAGGATCAACGATTACAATTACATCTGGCAATTTAATCATTTCTCTTATACCACATAAATTTCTATTTAACTTTTCATATTCTTTTTTTAATTTAATAACTTCTTTTTTAGGTAATTTATCAAAAGTACCATCTTGTTCCATCTTCTCAATAGACATTAGATAATTAATACTTCTTCTAATAGTTTTAAAATTAGTTAAAGTACCACCTAACCAACGTTCATTAACATAAAACATTTTAGTTCTTTCTGCTTCTTCTCTAACAGCTTCTTGTGCTTGTTTTTTAGTACCTACATATAAAACTTTACCACCATTTTCAGCAATACCTTTTAAAACATTGTATGCTTCTTCAATATATACTGCTGTTTTTTGTAAATCTATAATATGTATATTGTCTCTTGCTGTAAATATATACTCCTTCATCTTAGGATTCCATCTTTTTGTTTGGTGCCCAAAGTGTACACCTGCTTCTAATAAATAATTCATTGAAACTACTGCCATTTTAATCTCTCCTTCGTTTTTTTCTTCTGAATACTTCTACTTTAAATATCACTTATTACTAAGCACTAGATATTTAAATCCATATTCATGATTTTTTTTTGACAAATAAGATTATAACATAAAGATTAACTGTAAACAACTAAAAAAACTATAAAATTAAACAATTTTATAGTTTTAATATAATATAATCTATTTTTAATTCAAAAGCTTAGTTTTATTGTTAATATATAAATTATTTGATAATTCAATACCATTGTTTTTAATTATTCCATCTATTGTTAAATCGGCTAAATGTTTAAAGGGCTCTTTCATCGGTTTTTTCATAGAACTTTTAATTCTAAACAAGAGATTTGCAATATACATATTTCCAAGATCTCCAACTTCATGTTTTAAACATGCTTGTAAATCTGTTTGTTTAATATTGTTTTCATATCTATATCTACAATTAAGAAGTAAAGCTATAGTTAGTTCTCTTGGTAATATATCAAATAATTTAGCATCTCTCATTTTAAAATCATTATTTTTTTGTATACTTTCTATTTCTATTAATTGTTCTAAAGTTGTATATGTTAAATCTGTTTCAATAATTACTTTTTCTTTTCCAAAATAATCAGTTATTTTAAATTCTTCTTGCATAAACCCTCCATATTGGTTTATATAATAACACATTTATAGCAATTCAATAATGTTATTTATAGTTTTAATGGATTAAAATCAATTTCTAATTTAATTTTAGAATTTTTATAGTGATCTACAATGTTTTTTAACACTTCGTATATCTTATTTTTATCTTTATACTTTATAATACATTGAAATTTATATTTATTATCTATCTTTATAGATATAGAAGGACCTAATATAGTATATTTATTATCTAAATTATTATTTAAATAAGCATTAATTTTATCAATAATAGATTCACCCAACTTATAATCATTACTTATTACCCTAATTGCTACTAAAAAACAGAAAGGAGGATAATTTAATTTTTTTCTAATATTCATTTCCATATTGTAAAAAGAAATATAGTCATGTTCTTTAGCGCATAATATTGAATAATGATTAGGATTATAAGTTTGTATTACTATTTCTCCTTCTTTATCTTTTCTTCCTGCTCTTCCTGATGCTTGTGTTAATAATTGAAATGTCTTTTCACTACTTCTATAATCAGGAATATTTAAACTATTATCTCCATTTAATATTAATACTAATGTAACATTATCAAAATCTAATCCTTTAGCAATCATTTGAGTCCCTAATAATATATCATATTTACCATCATTAAAATCTTGTATAATCTTTTCATGAGATCCTTTTCTAGAAGTAGTATCTCTGTCCATTCTAACTATTCTTAAATCTCTATATTTCAAATTTAAATATTCTTCAATCTTTTCAGTACCACTACCTCTTAGTACTATATGCTTAGACTTACAATTAGGACATATATTAGGTTTATTAATCTTATATCTACAATAATGACACTTCATAGAATTATCTACTTTATGATATGTAAGACTTATATCACAATTAGGACATTTTAATACTTCCCCACATTCATTACATATTAAATAATTAGAATATCCTCTCCTATTATATAAAATCATTATTTGTTCTTTTTTAATTAATCTATCTTCTATTTTTAATCTTGCAGAGTCAGATAAAATATCATTACCCTTCTTCATCTCCTCTTTCATATCTATTATTTCTACTTTTGGTAATTCTTTTTTATTTATTCTTTCTAGTAATTCTACTAATTTATATTTATTTGTTTTTGCTCTAGCGTAGCTTTCTAAAGATGGAGTAGCACTACCTAATAATAACTTAGCATTATTATATTTTATTCTTTCCAAAGCAATATCTAAAGTAGTATATCTAGGAGTATTCTCTTGTTTATATGTACTTTCATGTTCTTCATCAATAACAATTATTCCAATATTTGACAAAGGTGCGAATATTGCACTTCTAGCACCAATTACTATATGTGCTTCTCCCCTTATAATTCTTCTATATTCATCATATCTTTCACCATTACTTAAACTACTGTGTAATATAGCTATCTTAGAATTAAACCTTCCTCTAAATCTATCTATCAATTGTGTAGTAATAGATATTTCTGGCACCAACATAATCGCTGTTTTACCAGAGTTTAAAACCTCTTCAATCAAATCCATATATATTTCTGTTTTACCAGATCCAGTAATTCCTCTTAATAAATATATTTTTTCATCACTGTTATTTATTTCATCAAATGCTTTTTTTTGATTGTCAGTTAATTTTAACTTATTTGTTTTTTTATATTCAACATTTAATCTATATTTCTCTTCTTCTATTTCTTTAACTATATTTTTATCTATTAATATCTTTAATGCTTTTTTATTTGAAATTTTACTTTTCTTAACTTTTCCTTCTTTTTTTAATAATTTAATAATATTTTTTTCACTAACCTTTTCCACTTCATCTAAATTATTAATAACAATATATTTCTCTTTTTTAATACTAGTTTTATTATTATTAAACTTTAATGCACTAGGAAGCATAGCTTTATAACAATTAATTAAAGATTCGACATATGTTTCACTCATATATTTGCCTAGCGAAATCATTTCATCAGTTAAAAGAGAATCATCATCTAAAACATCTATTATATCTTTAATAATAAATCCTTCTTTTTTATCACAAAAACTCATAACAAAACCTTCTATTTTTTTATTACCGAACGGAATAATTACTCTAGAACCAATTTTAATACTATTTATAAAATTAGAAGGCACAGAATACGTAAATAACTTATCATCATAAAAATTTACTTGAGTTAAAACATCTATATACATATATACCTCCTTTATTAAATTATAACATAAAAAAGGATGCTTATAAGCATCCTATTATAATTCTACTATTCTTGTTTTACCAGTTGATATCCAACCTTCAAGAGTCTTACTTGGACTCCATTTATATTCCTTAGAAACAATACTCTTATATTTAGCTATTGCATCTTTAGTATCTATAATATTAGTTGTTGTCTTAGAACATGTTGTTCCATTTAATGTATATCCTGTTGAACAACTATATGTTGGTGCTTTTGTATCTGTTGTTGTCTTAGAACATGTTGTTCCATTTAATGTATATCCACTTAAACAACTATATACTGGTGCTTTTGCATCTGTTGTTGTCTTAGAACATGTTGTTCCATTTAATATATATCCTGTTGAACAACTATATGTTGGTGCTTTTGTATCTGTTGTTGTCTTAGAACATGTTTTTCCATTTAATATATATCCTGTTGAACAACTATATGTTGGTGTCTTTGTATCTGTTATTGTCTTAGAACATGTTGTTCCATTTAATGTATATCCTGTTGAACAACTATATGTTGGTGTCTTTGTATCTGTTATTGTCTTAGAACATGTTGTTCCATTTAATATATATCCTGTTGAACAACTATATGTTGGTAATTTATAATCTGTATAAGTTACATAACAGAATGTACCATCAAGTCTTCCTTCAGAACATGTGTATGAAGTTGGATATTTGTAAGATACTGTATAAACATCACAATATCTTGGATCTGAAGATGGAACTCCCATTGGACAAGTAAAGTTAGTTGGAGTATATGCATCAACTATTCCTTGAGTATATGTAGCAGATCTATAACATTCTTCATATGTATAATACGGCATATAACAAGCTGAAACACAACCATCATAACCATAAGATGTAGATAAATATGTTCTTGAAGCTATTAAACCACTATATACTGATTGTTTTTCAGAATAAATTTCATTTGAACATACCCAATTAGAATATGTAGTTATAATTCCTGATTTTTCACATTTATCTGAAATAGAACTATATATATATCCTGTTGAACATACTGGATCAGCATCTATCATTGTATTCATTGTAACTGAACATCTTGATCCATCTATTTTATATCCTATTGGACATACTGGTGTTGCATCATATCTTGTTGTTGCTGCTGAAGAACAAGCTTTAGTTATAGAATCATATGTATATCCTGTTGGACATACTGGACTTGATGTATAACTATCTGCTGTTGTTTTTATACATGATGTTCCACTTAATGTATATCCTGTTGGACATACTGGACTTGATGTATAACTATCTGTTGTTGTTTTTATACATGATGTTCCACTTAATGTATATCCTGTTGGACATACTGGACTTGATGTATAACTATCTGTTGTTGTTTTTATACATG
>JAQVSJ010000030.1:0-4442 GCA_028700595.1 Bacilli bacterium
CTCCTTTCAAAAAGTTAAAGACTTAACTGTCAATAATTATACATTCTTTTATATAATTTGTCTAGTAAAAAAGATAATATGATATAATTTATAATAGGAGTGATGTTTATGAGTACACCACAAGTTAATCCATTTAAATGTTCTAAATGTGGATTATGCTGTAAAAATATATCTAATATACCAGAATGTGAACATTTAGATAATGGTAATGGTGTATGTAAATATTATGATGAAGAAACTAAATTATGTAAGATATATGAATTTAGACCTGAAATATGTAATGTAGCATTGCTATGGGAAAGGAGATATAAATCGAAGAAAACTTGGGATGAATTTTTAGAAGAAAACTACGAAGGATGTAAAATCCTTCAAGAATTAGAAAAAAATAAAAAATAGAAGGAAAAAAAATATGGAATTTACGAGTTATACAAGTACAGTTGATACTAGTGTTTTAAAGGTTATTTTTGGTTTTATTTCAGCATACCTTATGATCTTCTTAGTAATAGGAGCATTTGTGACTATATGTTGGTGGAAAATATTTAAGAAAGCTGGAAAAAAAGGATGGGAATCAATTGTTCCAATTTACAACATGTATATTATTATGCAAATAACAAATAATCCAATTTGGATTATGATACTTGCTTTAGTAGTTCCAGGATTTGGAATGCTTGCTTATACAATATTAGTAGCTATGAATATGGCAAAAGCATTTGGAAAAGATACCGGATTTGCATTTTTAATATTTTTTGTTCCAATTATAGCACTTCCAATATTAGCATTTGGAAAAGATACTTATAGATTTCCATCACCAATAATAAACCAATAGAGAGGATGCTTTAAATGTTAAATGATGATTATCAATTATTGTACAAATATGTTTTGGATATGTATAAGGAGATACCTTTAGCAGTAATAATTGCATTTGCAATAATTATATTAATTTATGTATGCATGTGTATGATATTTAAAAAAGCTGGTAGAAAATGGTGGGAATTTCTTATTCCCGGTTATAATATAGTAGTTTTATTACAAATATTAAGTTTACCAATATGGTTTATTGCATTTAATTATGTACCATTCCGTTACTTAGACTCTTTATCAACTATGTTCCTTGGAATATGTATATATATTAATTTAGCAAGAGCATTTGGAAAGAAAACATCATATGTATTACTATTGATATTCTTTCCAATAATTGTTTTACCTATTTTAGCGTTTGGTAAAGATAAATATCATAAACCTGAAGCTTTAATATAAATACACATATATGTGTATTTTTTATTTGCTGTTTATTGTTTGAATTGTATATTTATAATTGTTTTTTATTACTTTAATATAATTTTTTTGCTTAATAAAATATGATATAATTGTAATGATTGTGAGGTATATGAAAAAGATATTTTATTTGGATGTTTTAAGAATAATTGCATGTTTTCTAGTAATAGTTAACCATACCGTTGGTTGCATTCTTGACTATGAAGGTTTTATAAACACCACGTTTTATTGTGTTAGTTTTTCATTGTGTAAAATAGGTGTACCACTTTTTTTAATGATTACTGGTGTGCTAATTTTAGATAAAGATTATGATTATAAAAAGATATTCAAATCGATTTTTAAAATTTTTGTACCTTTATTAATAATATCAATTTCTTTTTATATAAGAGATGTCGGACTAAAAGGTTTCGATTTTATAGACTTTATAAAACTTTTTTTAAGTAAACCTTATATAGTTTCATATTGGTATTTACTTGCTCTAATAGGTTTGTATATTACTGTTCCGTTCATTCAAAAATTGATTAAAGACTTTAAAAATAAAGATTATATATATTTTATAGTTTTGTTCTTATTACTACCATCAACACTTAGTTTGATATCAAAATATTTAAATGTAAATTTTTCGTCCTATTTTCTATGGTCATTTTTCCCAATATTTATGTGTATTCCAATCTGCGGAAATTATATTTCAAAAATCGAATTAAAAAAGATATATTTTATTATTTCACTTTTTGTGATAATAATTTCATATGCGGGTATGTTTTTATCATTATATATTCCTTTTTTACAAGGTAATGCAATTTCTTATAAATTAGATGGATACAATACCTTACCTGTTTTATTAATGGCAATTTCACTATTTTATATAATAAGATATACACTAGAAAAAAAATCAATATCACAATTTGTTGAAAAACTCATATTTACTGTAGCATCAACAACATTTGGAATATATTTAATACACACTATGCTACATTATAAGTTATATACATATATATTTAAAAAAATATTTATGTTTAATGGTATTATTGGTGTAATTTTATTGGAAATTGGTGTTTTTATAGTTTGCTCAATTATAATATATATACTAAAAAAAATTCCAATAATAAAAAAATATTTATAGCAAAAAACATTGAATGATAATATGTAACTATAAATATACACAAATATATAAAGACACATATATGTGTCTTTTTTATTTATCCATGTTATAATTTTAATGGTGATATAAATGGGTATATTTAGTAAATTAAGTAAATTATTTAAAAAAGAAGAAACTGTAATATATGATAAAGGGTTAGAAAAAAGTAGAAAAGATATTCTTTCTAAATTAAATAATTTATCTAATAAACATAAGAGTATTACTGAAGAATATTTTGAAGAGTTAGAAGAAACTCTTATTTCTGCAGATATAGGTGTTAATACAGTAATTAAATTTATAGATAGATTAAAAGATAGAGTTAAAAAAGAAAATATTAAAGATACTAATATATTAAAAGAAATAATAGTAGATGAATTATTTATTATTTATGTAGAAGGAGATATATTAACTAATAAAATTAATTACAATAGTAATGGACCTACTGTAATTCTTTTTGTTGGTGTTAATGGAGTAGGTAAGACTACTACTATTGCTAAGATAGCAAATAAGATTATTAAAGAGGAAAATAAAAAGGTATTATTAGTGGCAGGAGATACTTTTAGAGCAGGTGCTATTGAACAATTAAGAGAATGGGGAAATAGATTAAATACTGAAGTAATATATAAAGAAGAGAATTCTGATCCATCATCAGTTATATATGATGGTATTAAGTATGCTAAAGATAATAGTTATGATGTAGTATTAATAGATACTGCTGGTAGATTGCAAAATAAAGTTAATCTCATGAATGAATTAAGTAAAATTAATAAAGTAATTAATAGTCAAATAGAAGGAGCGCCTCAAGAAACTTTATTAGTAATAGATGCTACTACAGGACAAAATGGTATTAGTCAAGCTAAGAGTTTTAAAGAAATAACTAATATAACAGGTATTATATTGACTAAATTAGATGGTACTGCTAAAGGTGGAATAGTATTAGCTATTAAGGATGAAGTTGATATACCAGTTAAGTTTATAGGTTTAGGAGAAAGATTAGAAGATTTACAATCATTTGATATTGAAAAATATATATATGGATTGTTTAATGATATTATTTAGGAGGATATATGGATAAAAATACACATATTACTATATTATATGATATATATGGTAAGTTACTAAGTGATAGACAAAGAAATTATTTTGAAGCTTATTATTTTGACAATCTATCTTTATCAGAAATATCTGAGAATTTAAATGTAACTAGAAGTGCTATTCAAAAACAATTGAAGAGTATTACTGAACAATTAAATAAATATGAAAGATGTTTAAAATTAGATTATAAAAATAAGAAATTAAATAAATTAATAGATGAAATTAATGATAAAGATTTAAAAAAGAAAATAATAGATATTAATAATATATGAGGTGTATATGTTTGATAATTTAACAAATAAATTTAATGAAGTAATTAAAAATATAAAAGGATATGGAAAAATAACTGAATCTAATATAAGTGATATATTAAGAGAAATAAGACTTGTATTATTAGATGCAGATGTTAACTATACTGTAGTAAAAGAATTCACTAATAATGTTAAAGAGAAAGCATTAGGAAGTGAAGTTTTAAATAGTTTAAAACCTAGTGAAGTATTTTTAAAGATTCTTAAAGATGAATTAAAATTATTATTGGGAGATAATAAAATAGAAATATCTAATAATAATTTTAATACTATGATGTTAGTTGGATTACAAGGTAGTGGTAAAACTACTACTATTGGTAAATTAGGTAATTATATTAGAAAAAAACTCAATAAAAAACCTTTATTTATAGCATGTGATATATATAGACCTGCTGCTATAGATCAATTAAAACAAATAGGTAAACAATTAGATATAGAAGTATATAGTGAAGATATAAAAGATGCAGTTCAAATAGCTAAAAATGGTATTAAATACGCTAAAGAAAATAACTATAACTATGTATTAATAGATACTGCTGGTAGATTACATATTAATGATGAATTAATGGATGAATTAAATAATATAAAAAAAGAAGTAAATCCTGATGAAATATTATTAATAG
>JAQVSJ010000030.1:4542-6185 GCA_028700595.1 Bacilli bacterium
GCTAAAGAAAATAACTATAACTATGTATTAATAGATACTGCTGGTAGATTACATATTAATGATGAATTAATGGATGAATTAAATAATATAAAAAAAGAAGTAAATCCTGATGAAATATTATTAATAGTAGATGCAATGATAGGACAAGATGCTATTAATGTTATAAATGGATTTAATGATAAATTAACAATAACTGGATCTATACTAACAAAGATGGATGGTGATACTAAAGGTGGTGTAGCACTATCTTTAAGACACTTAACAAACGTACCAATTAAATTTGTAGGTACTTCTGAAAAGTTAGATGGATTAACTGAATTTGATCCTGATAGAATGGTTGGAAGAATACTTGGAGAAGGAGATATTCTAAGTATTGTAGAAAAAGCAGAAGAAGTTATTAATAAAGAAGAAGCTGAAAGAACAATTAAGAAAATGAATAAAGGGAAATTTGATTTAGAAGATTTTCTTATTCAATTAAAACAAATTAAAAAACTAGGTCCATTAGAAAATATAATTAAAATGATACCAGGAGCATCTAAATTAGGTAATATATCAATAGATCCTAAAGAATTGATAAGAATAGAAGCTATTATATTATCTATGACTCCAAAAGAAAGAAGAAATCCTGATATTATTAAATTTAGTAGAAAAGAAAGAATAGCTAAAGGTAGTGGAACAACATTACAACAAATAAATCAATTATTAACTAGATTTGAACAAATGAAAAAGATGATGAAAATGTATAAAAGTGGAAATAATAAATTATTTATGTAGAATAAATTAAAGTTATATAGTATTATATTTATATAATAGAAGAAAAGAGGGAAATAATGAATTGTAAAAATTGTGGGTTTCCATTAGAAACTACAGACAGATTTTGTAAGAATTGTGGAACACCAGTAGATCAACCAGTACAAACACCACCAATAATGGAGCAACCATCACAACCAGTATGGAATAATCCAGCACAAGAACCAGTAATAGAACAACCAACACAAACACCACCGATAATGAATGATTATTCACAACAAACACCACAACCAAGTAATAATCAACCATTTGATAATATGCCATCTAAGAAATCTAATCCACTTGGTACTATATTAATTATATTATTAATACTTGGATTTTTAGTTGGCGGATATTTTGGAGTTAAATATTTATTAACTAATGTTAGTAATTTATCTTTATTTGGTGAAAAAACAACAGATGTAGTATTTAATGATTATACATTTAAAGTGCCTACAAAATATAATTATGAAGTTGGTACAGACACACTTTTTGTAGGAGATAAAGACAATACTTGGAATATTGGATTTATGATAATGGATGATAGCGTTGATATTGATCTTATGGAAGAAAATAGTGCTTTATTAGAAGCTTTAGTAGCTCTATTTGCATATGATGAAAATGTAGATATTGATGATGTTGAAATAGAAACAATTAATGAAATAGAAATGATTACTTTTAAAGCATCAGAAATAGATAATTCAGAAACAATAGTAGCAGCTATTATACCAATTGATTCAGAAAATTCTTTATATATTTATGCTGGAAGATCAGATAAAGAATATGATACTTCATTAATTTTAGAAGCAACTAATATGGTAGAACATTTTGTAGCAAAATAAAAAATAATTTAT
>JAQVSJ010000031.1 GCA_028700595.1 Bacilli bacterium
AAAATTTCTTTTATATTTTCTTAAAAATTCATCAATAATAATCTCATAATAAAGCACATCAAGCATATTCTTTTGATCATTAGATTGTACTAAAACAATATAATCTTTAATTAAATTTTCATAAAAATACTTACCACAATCATTTTTAGTTAATAATAAAGATGGTATTTGTTTAACTACATCAAAAAATAATCCTACATCTTTAATTTTAAAAACCAATTCATTTAATAATAAATAATCATTACTAGTAGCCATAGACTCATATCTAGTTTTTAAAAATAAAGATATATCTTTTAACTTCTTTTCAGTTCTTTTAAGTATTAATCTTAATTCAGTATTTTCTTTAGATTTATCAAATCTAATATTTTTAATCTTTTGAAGTAAACTATTAATTTTTAAGAATACTGCATCATAATTAATACATTTTCTCTCTATTAATACATCAAATATACAATCTAATAAATCAACAACATAATCATCGCAATCTACTTTCTTAGATAACCACAATACTTCTTTTTCTATAAAACCAAAAGATACATTAACTAAATCATTATCACTAATACCTTGTAACCTATTTTTAATTTCCCCAATATTATTCTCTCTCTCTTTTAATTCATTAGAAGCCATCTTGTTCTCCTTCCATATTATTTTCTAAGATTAACTGAGTTCATTTCAATAACATCACATAGTTTATTAATTCTTTCTATTATTCTTTTAGCTTTCAATAAATCAACTTTACCTTTAGATATACTCAAATGAGTTTCTAAATCTTCTATACTTAAATTTGAAGTAAAGAAAGTTGTTAAATTTGAATCCATTCTATATTGAAGAATAGAAGCTAATATTTCATCTCTTGCCCAAGATGTCATGTTTTCTGCTCCAATATCATCAATTAATAACACCTTAGCTCTTTTAGCAAGTTCAAATTTTTCATCAAAATAATCATTGAAAGATGCTTTTAAATCCCTTAAAAATTCTGGCCAATACAATATAACACCTTTAATATTTTTCTTATGTAATTCATTAATAGCAGCAGCTATTAAATAAGTTTTTCCACAACCAAAATTACCGTGTAAATATAGACCTCTAGATTTATCATTATAATTTTTTAAAAACTTTTGTAACCAAACAATAACTTCTTTTCTATTTTTATCATCAATAAATATATCATTCATTTTAGCAATAGCAATATCATTAGGAACTTCATTTAAATTAACATTCTTGCTATGTTCCTCTATATCTTTCTTCTTATATTTGCATGCTACATAATCAAAATAAAGTTTATTATCACTTCTAGTCGGTGTTAATTTAAAACCTTTAACCTCATTTAAACAATAATTTAACCCTTTACATTTTGAGCAATTATTTAATTCTTTAGAACATTCTTGTAACTTAGAAGTATATTTCATTAATTCATCATTGCTTAAATCAATCTTACTTACTAAAGATTTAAAATCTGCATCCTTTAATGCATTAATAAATTCTCCCTCTAAATTAAAACTTTTTCCTTTAAACATTTTCATACTATTTAACTTCTTCATATTACACCTACTTAAAATCTTTTAGCATATTATTTAATTCTTCTTTTTCCTCTTTAGTCATTTCTTCTTTTTTAATAGTTTTATTATACCAATGTGGTAACTTAGTATTTGAATTATAATCAATCTTTTTAGTACTATTAACTTCCTTATATTGTTTATGCTTTTTATATTCAATACCTGCTTGTTTCATAGCTTGAGATACATTTTCTATCCCTAACATCTTCCATTGACTAGCAATAGATTGAACAAGATTCTTATTTAACTTACTATCATTAATTCTAATAACATAATCTATTAATACATTTATCACTCCAGGATTTAATTCTTGATCAGTTAATAAAGTTTCCAACATAGTAACATCCTTAGTTGTTGGTTTAGCTCCCCTATATTTAGATTTTAAAAATTCATATGGGGTTTTGCTTTCAAAACATTCTATTAGCTTTTCCTTTAAATCTTTTGTATCTATTTTTTTATCCAAAGATTCTCTTTTTTTATAAACTAAATTAGGTAATTTGCCTTTATTCTCAAATGTATAATAATTTTTACAATTCTTCTTTAACTCTAAATCATTAATCATACCTTTATCAGTTAAAGAATTTTTTATAATATTAGATATAGTTAATTCATCAAAATTATAAAGATAACATAAATTATTAATTAATTTCTTCATATTATTTGATAAAGCTTTATCATTCATTAATCCTTTTGTAGAATCAATTATAAAATCAAAATCAATACTATCTTCTATAATTAAACCAATTTTATCTTTAGATTTAATATTCTTTTCGGTAACATCATCCATCTTTTTTATATCAAGATTATATAAATCACTAAATTTAGCACTTATATTTTCAAAGCTATTTAAATTAATTTTTGGCATCTTAAAATAATCAGCAACATCCTTATATTCCTTTTCTCCAATAAATGAATATAAAGAAACTGACAATATTGGATTAGAAAAAAATTCTCCAGCACCCAAAGGTGAATACATTTCATACACATAATTATTTATATTTCCATTCTTAAAATAAGTTCTCAATAATCCAAGAGCTTCTAACTTTTTTCTAGCATTTACAATTTCATCTAAACTTAACTTAGTATTAGTCATTAAATGATGATGAGAATATTCTCTACTCATTATTTCTTCTTTATTCAAATCTGCCCACAAAGAAAAATACAAATTAGTAGCTATACTTCCAATTATTGGTTGATATAACATAGTCAATACTTTTCTATCACTATCATTAAAAATAGATTTATTTATAACAACATAAGAATCGACTGGTAAAATTGAAACGTTTTTCATAATATCACCATCTTTATGCTTATATTTTAACTTTTTTTTAAAATATAAGCAACAATAATTTGTAATTAATAAAAATAAGCGATCAATATCGCCTATTGTAAATTTACATTATGATATACATTTTGTACATCCTCAATTTCATCAAGCAATTGAATCAATTTATTAAATTGAACTAAATCATCTCCAGATAATTCAACCTTATCTTTTGCTATAGTTGTAAGTTCATCTAAATCAAAAACTATATTCTTATTATATGATAATATTGCATTTTTAATTTTAAATAAATCTTGAGGATTACCATATAATATAATACTATCTTCTTCAATTTCAATATCAGCATTAACCTCTTCTAATAATAATGCCTCTAATACTTGTTCTTCATTTAATCCTTTAAAACTTAATATACAATAATCATCATACATATAAGATACTGCTCCAGAAGAACCAAGTTTACAGTGCGCTTTTGAAAACGCTGCTCTTATTGAACTAACAGTTCTATTTACATTATCTGTCAATGCATCAATTATTATTGTAGAAGATGATGGCCCAAAACCTTCATATCTATATTTTTCATAAGATTCATCTACACCACTATTTACCTTTTCTATTGCTCTTTTTATTATATCATTAGGAACTTGTTCCTTCTTAGCTTTTTCAATTAATCTTTTTAAAGTTGGATTAGATTCCGGATCAGTAGATTTTTTAGCAGCCGCATATATTTCTTTTGCATAACCAGTATATATTTTAGCTTTTGCTGCTCCTGTTTTCATTATTGCTGCTTTTCTAACTTCATATGCTCTTCCCATAATTTCACCTCATAATTTTATATTTTAATACAAGAAAATGAATAAAGCAATGCTTTATTCATACCAATACTTATTTATATTAGCATTTTGACTATATGGCGGTGGATTTGGTAAATCCATTCTCAATAATATTGGAATCTTAAATGCTACTCCAAATGCTATACAAGTACCAGGCTGTAACAACTTAAATTTATTCATAGTATCTTCAGATATATTAGGTATCATTTCCTTAACATAATTTAAATCTTTAGGATGTTGCATCCTATACATCAAGAAATTAGAACACTGAGAAATTGCAGTTTCACTTATTTCAGAAGGTCTTTGAGACATTAATACTAATATTGTTCCATATTTCCTACCTTCTTTAGCAATTCTTTCAAATATATTATATCCAATAATATCTAAATCACTATCTTTTTGAACATACCTATGTGCTTCTTCAATTATCAAATGTACTGGGAAAGCTCCCCTATCTTCAATAGATACTCCATATTCAAATAACATTTTAGATAATAACTTAACAATAGTTTTAGCTAATCTATCGTCTACATGACTAATATTAAAATTAATTATTTGAGCTCTTCCTCCTGCTTTAACGTTTATTAATCCATTTATAAATTGTTCTTTATTAACAAATTGTTCATAAATAAATAAATGCCTATTATCACTATTTGCAAGTGTGTGTAATCTAACTCTTAATACATTAGCTTCCTCATATACTTTATTATTTTTTAATAAACCTTCAGATATAAATGCGAAATTAAATGCATCTTCTAAGTGTTTTAAATTATATGAGAAAGAACCATCAGGTAAAGATAATTCCAATCCTTCCTTAACATAACTTTGTAAAAATTGAGTTACTAATTGAATTTCAGATAACTTCCCATCTTTATCAATTAACAAACATTGTCTTAAAGTTCTAATCCAACCTGGAACAACAACTTTAGTATCTAAGTTCAATTCAGAAGTATTAAAAGTATTTAAAACAGCTAATATTTGATCTCTTGTTTGATTAGGTGTTCCACCACTATACATAATTTCCAATAATGCTCTAGCAATAATATCGTTCTTATATACAATTACGTCTTTTTCTTCCTTGCAAAATACACCTACTAATTTCAATGCTTTTTCAATTATAGGTAATTGAGTAACACTTGTAGCACCTAATAATAATGAATAATCATCTACATCTAATAACCATAATGGTATTCTTAACAATTCCTCATTAACATTTTCAAATTTAGATATTTTAGTAGTAAATATCTTAAAATGAGTTTCAGAATTATTATTTAAAAATGAGAAAGCACTATGATATTCACCATAAGCATCAAATATAAATAAATTAGATTTTTTTGGAATACTATTAGGATCAATAAATAAGTTTTGTAATATTCTTGTTAAACCATAAGATTTACCGCTTCCAGTATTACCTAATATAGCTATATGATTACTAAAAAAACCACTAGTAGATACATTAACTTTATATCCATCATATTGAGGCATTCTACCTATATTAATAGTCTTTTCTCCTGATTTACTACCTATTATAATAGATATTTCTTCAAGAGTTATATACCTACAAGAAGACCCGAAAAAAGGTTTCTTAGATATTCCCGAATAAAATATACCATTACTAATTTCACCAATAAGATTAATACTAGCAATATCTGTTCTTACAGATATTACTTCTCCTACTACTTTAATAGTACCATTATCAAATACAACATGATAATTAATCAAAGCTTTAATACTATCAATAGATATGTTTTTATCTAATTCAATATCTACAAAATTATTATCAATATTTACTATTTTTCCTATCACACTATTTCTCCCTTTCATATATAATTTCAATTACCTTATCATTCTTTAATTTTCTAGATGTAGATATACCTCTGTTTCTTCCAAGCAATACCATTGCTACTGCAGAACTCTTAATTCCCCTATTTAATATCAAATCTAATTCATCAATAATACCAAACTTATAACAACTAACAAAATTACTCTTAGTAGTATCTTTCCTTGTAAACACCATATTACTAATATACTTATTTACTTTTAAAAGCTTAGCATATACAATACACATTTCAAAAGTCTTTAAATCATAATCTCTAGTAGCACTCTTATCTTCAATTATCCATCTTTTAAAAGCCATCCATTCATCATACTCTCTACTAATTTCAACAGTTCTTTTAAAAAACTTATTAACATATATAAGAAACAAAGATGTTATTGCAAACATTATACAAGCTATTAAATAATGATCTACAACAAAAAAATTATATATTACAAATATATATGAAAGAAAGAAATAAAAGAATATATTATCTAATAATACTTTCTTACTTTCAAAAAAAGAATATTTTGCACACTCAAAATTAACAAGTTCAATATAATCTCTATAACACGAATTAAAATAACCGCTATTTTTAGATGCTTCCTTCTTAATTTGATTAAA
>JAQVSJ010000032.1 GCA_028700595.1 Bacilli bacterium
CCATCATTAATATTATTATTCCAAATAAAGTCTTTTTTATCATAGAGTTTCCTCCCTACTATATACTTTTTTATTATATCATATTATTAAAAAAAGTAGAATAATTCTACTTCTTTATCTTTATTTTCGATGTCTTACATAACTTATCAAATATTTTCTTATTTACTATCTTTATTCCTTCTATTTCAGTAGTATATTGTTCTGTATTCATATCAATAGTAAATACTTCTTTATCCGGATATTTATTTTCTATCTTTCCTTTTTTATTTATAACTGCATTAGAATATAAAACACCTACAAAACTTAACCTATCAGTTATAAATATTGTACCTAATAATATAAAATCTATGTTTCTAAACGCAGGTGAATCACTTTTTAATACAACAGTTTTCTTATCCCTAGTACTAAATAGTTTGTATACACTGTTGCTTTTAGTAGTAACTTCAAATACTAAATCCACAACATCACCTCTATATTAATAATACCACGAACAAATGTTTTAATGCATATTATTTTATACAAGTTTACAATTGTTTATACATATTTTCCCATTTTTTTAATACATTCTTTTCACTATACTCATTCTTAATATTATTACTCTTTTTACTATATATTTTATATAACTCTTTATTATCTTTTAACTCTCTTAATATTTTACTAAATTCTTTATCATTATTACCTTTTAAATAATTATCAAAAAAGATATTCTTATATACATCTAAATCTCTTAATACAATGGGTTTACCAGTATTAGAAGCTTCTATAGTTACTATTGAAAAAGATTCCGCTAAAGAAGGTAAAAAGAACACATCAGAAGCATTTAATAACTTATTAACTTCTTTCCTATCAATAATTCCGGTAAACTTTAAATTAGGATATGGATTTTCATATATTTTCTTAGTTTCTTCATATCCTTCCATAAAACTACCAAAATTAAATCCGCCTATCCATAAAAACTTAATATCCGGATTATCTTTAGCACATTTAAAGAAATCTTTAATACCTTTACCATTATGTAATTGTCCTACGCTTACCACAATAAAATCAGAATCCTTATATTTATATTTTTTTCTAATATTCATTATTGATTTCTTATCCATCTTATAAAAATTTTTAGAAGATATAAAATTAGGTATATAAAATATATTTTCTTTCTTAAATCCCCATTCTTCAAATATCTTAATATAATCTGGATTAACTACTACTAAATAATCAGACTTCATATACATTCTTTTAACATATTTTTTAAATAAATTCATAAATATTTTAGGAGCTTTAATAGCACCTTCTAAAGTATTAGGCAAAAAATGAACATGAGTTACTCCTTTACCTTTACTCAATCTTTGTTTAATAAAACTTATAGGGTCCATAGTATGAACATGCATTACATCATAATCCAATCCTTTATTAACATCTATATCAAAACTCTTATTATTCTTCAATAAATTCATTAATTCTAAGTAAGCAGTACCTACTCCTTGTCCTTTAACTGAGTTAGCATAAGATAACATATTAATTTTAATCTTTCTCATACAACCTCCAATACTATTTTAACATAATTATGTTAAAATAGTATTAGGAGTGATATTATGAATTGTATCTTTTGTAAAATTATTAATAACGAAATACCATCATATAAGGTATATGAAGATGATTTATTACTAGTATTCTTGGATATTAATCCGAAAAGTAATGGTCATATGTTAGTAGTACCAAAGAAACATTATGTAGATATATTAGATATAGATACTGCTATACTTAATCATATACATAAAGTAACAATAGAGATGTATAAATTATTAAAAGATAAATTAAATATAGATGGATTAACATTAGTTCAAAATAATGGTTTAGGACAAGATATAAAACATTATCACATACACTTAATACCAGTGTATAAAGATAGTAAATTGTTATCAATTGAAGAAATATATAATAAATTAAAACAAAGTAATTAATTACTTTGTTTTTGTTATTACTTTAATTAAATTTTCAAGACAATTAACTACATCTTCATAACTAATATTCTCAGTATAACTGTTTTTCCTAGAATATATATTCCATCTATCTTTTAAAATATTACTATTTTTTATTTGATATATAGTATTAATTATGTCTCCATTATATTTTCTGTTTTCAAATGTTATTCTAACAACTTTTCTAAGATTCCTTTTATTAATATTATTAAAACTAGTCTTATAAATAAGAAAAATATCATAGAAATCACGCATTCTACTATTAGCTTCTGCTCTGCTTAATATTGTTTCTATCTTTTCAGATAAAACAGATTCAAGATTACATGTCCATAATTCAATAGATGTTTCACTTAATATTGGATAATACTCATATCTTGTAATTTCAGAAGCAATTACATCATTCATAACAATATCAATATGGAAAATTTCTTTAATACTTTCTAACATAATAGTTAGTGTAACTCTATAACCAATATATCCATTTAACATATTAATATCCGTAATGTTACTAACATATATTTTTACATCGTCTTTAATATCAATTAGAATTATTTCATTAATAATTTTGATTATATTTTCTTTGCTAAATGATATTTTAGTTAATGCTGTATCAATATCCATTGTTGATCTATTTTCAATACCAAATAAAGTGCTTAAATAAAAACCACCTTTTAGTATGAAATTCTCACTATATTTACTTAATGCAAGTCTTTCAATAAATCTATCATACATATACAATCTAAAAACTGTATTAAAATCAATATTTCTTTTATTAGAAATATTTCTAATTTTATCTTTAATTTGCATACTAATCATAAAACATACTCACAAATTCAATAACATCTTTTTCAATACCCATTTCCTTTGCATATTCTGAAAGTTTAACTAAATTTTTATCTTTTCTCTTAAGATATTCTTTAATACTATACTTAACATGTTCTATATCCATTCTTTTTCTAGAACGTATTATGTCACATATGCATCTTTCAATATCATAAACCTTTACTTCATTTCCCATAGGTGTTTTTATTTTTGAAAGACCAAGATTATAAATGTTTTTAGAGACATAAAAGACATTGTGATTTTTAATATTATTATTAAAATAATTATTGCATACTGTAATATCATATTCTTTTGATGGTGCTTTAATTGAAAGCCCATGAAAATAAAGTGCAGTTATATGTGAAAAAACAATATTCGGCATTCTTAGACTAAATACATAATAATTATCTTCTATTTTCTTATAATCTATATAAATACCACATCCTACTTTTTCAATCGTTTTTTTTTCTTTCATAATATTAAGATACATCCTATGAATTCCAAAATCTGATAGTTGCTTAGTTGTAATATATCCATTATTCATTTTCATAAGTTCCTGAATGATTTCAATATTACTTTTATCTTTAAATTCTTTTATTGTTGCTCTTTCCATAAACATTCCTCCTTTGACAAATCTAATGATATTTTATTATTTTTCATTAGATTTGTCAAGAAATATATAATATATAAAAACAAAGTATTAATTACTTTGTTTTTTATAATATTCAAATCTCTTAATTGCTTCTTGTTTTAATTCTTCAAATAACTTATCTGCTTTCTCACTATTAACAATCTTTAATACTTTAAATCTGTTCTCACTCATTAAATAATCCATAAATAAGTTAAAATCTGGTTCTTTATAATCTAAATGAAATTCTCCAGTCTTTTGATTAGATCTAAATATTGGAAAATATCCACTCTTAACTGCATTCTTTTCTTGTAATATACTGTTTTCAATACCATGATTAGTACAAGGAGAATATGCAATTATAATAGATGGTCCATCATGTGCTTCAGCTTCTACAAATGCATTAATAGCTTGTTGCATATTACCACCTAGTGATATTTGAGCTACATAAACATTAGGATAACACATAGCAATTCTTGCTAAATCTTTCTTAGAAGATTCTTTACCCTTAGATGTAAACTTAGATACAGAAGCTTTATTAGAACTCTTAGATGATTGTCCTCCAGTATTAGAATATACTTCAGTATCTAATACAAGCATATTAACATTGTCATTAGAACTTAATAAATGATCAATACCGGAGAATCCAATATCATAAGCCCATCCATCTCCACCAATCATCCATACACTCTTTTTAATTATATGTTCTTTTAAAGGTAATATCTCTGGTAATAAACTATAATCTAAATTATTATATACATCTAAAGATATATTATAATCTTCATAATTAGATAACAATTTTTCTAATAATAATTTATTTTCAGAATCATATTTTGAAATATTACTTTCAATAATCTTTTTTAATCTCTCTCTATTAATAGAATCTCCAATTGATAATCCATATCCAAATTCAGCATTATCTTCAAATAAAGAACTAGCCCACGGTAATTTATATGGAATATTTGGAAATGATCCTCCATAAATAGATGAGCATCCAGTTGCATTAGCTATAACTAATCTTTCTTTAAACAATTGAGTTAATAATTTAATATATGGAGTCTCTCCACATCCAGCACAAGCACCACTATATTGAAATAATGGTTTACTAAATTGAGATCCCTTAATAGTATTATTAATCATATCTTTCTTCTCACTTACAGTCTTTAAATAAGGATTCTCTTCTACAATTAAATCAATAGATTTTAAACTTAATGCTTTTACTGGACATGTACTAACACATAAACCACACCCAGTACAGAATTCTTTAGATATACCTATTACATACTTATAATTACCAGAATCTTTACATATAGCCTTAATACTTTCAGGTGCATTGTTATATTCCTCTTCATTTAATAAATATGGTCTTATAGCAGCATGAGGACATACAAATGAACATTGATTACATTGAATACATAAATCCTTATTCCATTCAGGTACTGATTCTGCTATATATTTATTTTCATATTGAGTAGTTGCATAATCAAAAGAACCATCTTTATGATTCATAAAATCAGATACTTTTAATTCATTACCTTTTAAATTATTATACATATTAAATAACTTATTATCAGTCTTAGACTTAATACTTTCTTCTATAAAATCAGATTGCACTAATTCAACTTTATTCAAATTACTAATAGCATCATCTATAGATTTTAAATTAGACACTACTACAGCTTCTCCCTTTTTTAAAAATCTAATCTTAATACTTTCTTTAATCTTATTAAATATTAAATCAAAATCCATATTCATTAGTTTTAATAAGCATACTTCAACAATAGTACTAATCTTATTCTTAATACCATTTAACTCTGCTAATTTATATGCATCAATAGTATAAACACTTATATTCTTGGAAATTAATATTTTCTTCATATCATATGGCATACTATTATTTAATTCTTCATTATTCATAGATGTAACAAATAAGAATATACCATTATCTTTAATATTAGAAACCATATCATATCTATGCAAATAACTTTCTTTAGTACATACTACAATACTAGGAGAATTAACAAAATAAGTACTTCTAATCTTATTCTTAGATATTCTTAAATGACATCTAGTTAAAGATCCGCTCTTCTTAGAATCATATTGAGAATATCCTTGAACCATATTATCAGTATTATCACCAATAATCTTTAATAAATCTTTAGATGCACTAACCATTCCATCTGATCCAAATCCATATATTAAATATTCTTTACTATCCTTTTCAATTTTAAAATCACTTAATGGGATACTTAAATTAGTAACATCATCATTTATACCAACCGTAAAATTATTAAAAGGATTATTATCTAAGAAATCATATACACTCTTTA
>JAQVSJ010000033.1 GCA_028700595.1 Bacilli bacterium
ATTATTTGCATCAGTGGGGCTGTTATTTTTCAAATCATCGTTTTGCATATTATTAAAATTTAGTGTTTCAAGTCAACCGTGGTGGTGTAACGCCCCACCGAACGTAAATAATCGGAACGTTGGGAGTATATAGTTATTGATTCTATATTTAAGTTAGGTGCAATACTTTCGTACTAAACGAAAAATTTCACCTATATCTGTAAATTTCATTTTTTGGTCTTTTCTTATTGGAAGAAATGCAATTGTAAATCCATGATTCCCCTGAAATTTTTCTTTCACTCTCTTACCGTTTATTTTATCAATGTAAATCCACGGATAATTACCAACTAATTCTATTTTAATGCCAAGTTTATCCATTCTTTTTATAAACACTTCAAGCATATCCATATTAAATCGTACTGTGCCTAACAAGCAATATAAAATAGTTGTCGATAGGCTGTTACTAAATTTGAAACGTCTTATAAGGCAACCATTTCATATTGCCGACCATTATAACGAATTACTCGTTATAGGGATGCCAAAATTTCTTCCCTGTAATCAAATATCGCATATAACCTACTATTCAATTACTGAAAGGAATTATTTGTGAAAATGTTCCTCAGTTCATAAAAATCCACACACATTGCACCCTCCTTTACAGCTTTGTCTTGTTCTTTTCCACCGTCAAAGGAGATTCCCGAACCAATGATGAATGGAATATTCTCTTCCATGTACTCAGCAGGGATATATTCGTAGTAAATTGTGCTACGGTGAGTTGAGGAACCGAACAGAGCCATCTGTTCCTTATCATAACATTTCTTGATTTTTCCTGAGATCTTCCAGAAACTATTCTTCCTAATTTCTCTAAAATTTGTGTCTTTTGTGAATTTTTCTGATGTTTCCATTTTATTAAGTTTTATCTATTATTGAAAAATTGTTCTTTTTAATTGCCCGACTGGGCATAGCTGCAAATCGTTATGAAATAGATCGCTTTGCTCCACACTTATCACATATTTGCTCTTGTAAGAAACCGAAATGGTCAAATGAATGGTTTAACCACAATAATATCAATTAACTCGTCTATAAAACATTGTATGTATCAATAAAATAGTCAATATCATAATTGTTATTTTCTTCTAAAAGTTCTTTTATCTTTTTTTTAGCATCTTCTATATTAGCATATATTTCTACTATTTCACGATAAGAACCATGATAATCCACACCCTTCGATTCTATAATAACATGAACTTTGTTTAAACGTTTGCTAACATCAGATATATTCAAGTTTTTATCTGTGTGTTGTTCAAACGTCTGTATGTTTTTTAATTTCTTTTCCATAATTAACGACCATATTTCATATAATTTGTAAATTGCAACTACACTTCTGGCATCCGCCGCACTCTATTCCTCTCAGTAGAGTGTAACCAGTAATATTTGGACTATAAATGGGTTTACTATTTGGGTAGTTTCCTTCCCATTTCACATTAACCATTAATGTCCATCTGCTTTCCCATACTCTTCCTTCTGGGTCAGTATCCTTTATCCAATTATATATTTTTATACAATCTTCTGCATCCTTTTTAGTATCAGGATTTTTAAGTTGCTTTTGTAAGTTATTCATTAATTTTCCCATCGCTAAAAACGTTTTATAATAAAGGCTATAAGCAATTGCCTATCAGCGTTTGTTGGTTAATTGAGTAGTATTTACAAGGCAACTACTCATAGCCAAACCGTATTCTAAAGTTAACGATACAATGTCGCAAGTATTACCACCCCAAAGACTATAACGAACATTACCATCAATGTTGCCAGCATTGATAGTAGAATCGTCATTTCAATCATTTTTTCCCTATGTTCTTTTGTTTCCATACTTTTAATAACTACCGTGTTGTTGTTCAAAAGGCTTTTCATCTATATCTCGTGTATCAAAGTTAATTTCATTTTCAGTTTCTACTTTTAGGTTCAAATCATTTGTCCCGCCATTTGAGCTAACCCATTCATCAATATCTACTTGGTTATAAAAAGCACTCCACATACTTCCGTTTGCGTTTTTATCCTTTATGACTAAGTAACTACTATATTTATCGTTTGTTCCGTTTGCCTTATCAACGTTTAATTCTTGAAATAATCTAAAAACATAACCTTTTATTGTTCCTGTTGCAAAGCATTCAGAAAGCAAATGCACATCGTCAGAGTGCTTTTTTACTCCTTCAAGTAAGTGTTTAAATTGTCTGCATTGTTCCATAATAATTAACGTTTGCTAACAAGGTATATAAGCCATATCCTGTTAAGGTTATTGTTTAATTTTAAAGTTTGTGGTCAGGCGTACAACATATATACCCAACCGTTAGGCGTAATTAACGAGGAAACCCATCACAATTACCAGCTTCATCGTATCGGTACGCATTTTGCAAACGCTCAATTTCTTCTTGCTCTAAGTTCCATTCGTATTCAGCTTGTGCATCTTCTTGGTATATTACCTTATTTGATGATTGTTTAGCAAATAATTTTACTGCCTCATCTGTTATATCATCAACATATACACTTATATCAAATTCTCCAAATTCTACAAGATTTTCAAGTTGCTTTGTTACAAACTTTTTAAATTCTTTTATTTTTCGTTTCATTTTTATAAAGTTTATTTCTCAATATATGGTAAACATAATAAATTTAAAAGAGTTTTTGCTCCTTCCATAAAGGCATTTATTTGTAGTTTTGATTGCCAAGCATTTTCATATATTTTTTCTGCTTGTTTATGTAATTTATATAATGCAGCTTTTTTATCAATTTCGTTTTTTAACTTTATCATATTTATTATTGATTAGAATTAAATATTTCCAATACTTTTTCTAAAGCTATAGGTGTATAATAATTATTATCAACTCCTACATCATATTGCTGATTATTCAAAGGTAGGTTATTATCATATCCTGTATTGTTTTTGACATCTTTCATAGTATGAATATGTCCAAATAAATTATAATAATTTCTATTTCTACCTGCCCATGTTAATAAAGGATAATGTGATAACACAAAATTATATGTTTTTTCTCCCTTTTTTACAGTTAAATTTACAATATCATCCAATAATATTACATGTCCAGGTAAATTTTTGAGATTTTTAGGTCTATCATGATTACCAGGAAGAAAATATATCTTACCATGTAAATTATTTAAAAGTTTATTGATAATCTGCTTACCTTGATTAAAACAAAAATCCCCTAACATAAAAATATAATCATTTTGTTCTACTATATTATTCCAATTTTGAATCAGTTTAAAATTCATTTCATATACATCATTATAAGGTCTATTACAAAATCTTATAATATTATTATGAAAGAAATGTAAATCAGAAGTAAAAAAACAGTTTTGTTCTTCTAAAAGGATTATTTCTATGTGTTTCATAGTACATTTACTATTTTGTTTATAGCTATTGTCTTTTTATTCATCATATCTTTTTCTAGTGAATTTGTTTTTTCTGCTATTGTATGATAAACTATTGATTTTAGTTTATACATAAACCCACCATCAATATTATATGACATAAAAATGTTATGATTATTAATAAATACTTCATTATTATCTAAAATAACATCATAACCCAATAATTCATTCCTTAAAAATACTTTACCTGTAATAGGATTATTAAAGAGAACAGTAGAATTATCTTGACAAAGAACATTTATTATTGTACGTAATTTTACTTGTTCATCTGTCAATTTAAGAAAAGGTAAAAACCACGTGATAAAATATTCTTTTATTCTTTTTATAATTTCTTTTGCTTTTTTCATAATAATTAATTATTGTGTTTATAATACTGTTAGTCTCTACGGCTGGAACATTACTCCCTATGCCTCGGCATTACCATCAACATTACTTGTTAAGGATTCACCGATATTCAGATATTCTACATCAAGAATTACTTCTTGTGCACTCATGCCTGTATTTTTACCTCTATATGTGTCTGTAAATGCATGACAATTAGGACAAAGAAATTTTAAATTTTCAAGTCTATTATCAGTATTTATTCCATTTATATGATGTAATTCTAAAGGAATAGGTTTCCCCATTCATTCTGTATTATTACAACATTCACATATTCTTTCTTTATATCCTTCTTTAAGAAGCCTATTAGCTAATTTATAAGATTGATATGTAGAATCTTTTACAAGATATTCTTCTAAAGATTTAGCAGAACGAGGTTGAAATTTTAATCCAACATTTCATCCTTGTCCTGTAAAATGAGAGGTATCTAATTTTAATTTATCTATTTTATTATGAAGAGTTTTATAATTTCCACCAGCTGGCTTCAATCCTACTTTTCTACATACTTCAGCAATTGAAAAACTAGTTTTTATTGCTTCTGTTAATTCTAAGTCTGTGTATTTTTTACTCATATTTCACCACGTTTCCAATTTGTGGAGCTGAGGGGAGTTGAACCCCTGTCCAAATAACTTGTTATAAATAATTTATATGCTTATCTAATTAGTTTAATCTTACCACTATATTAGCAAAAGAATTGGGAATGCACGGTTAATATCCACCACTTTATTTTTAATTTGAATAAAGAAACAAATTTATATAGATTCTGTTCCTAGGTTCTATATAACCCGCCTGTTATGCTGCAGCTCTAACTGTATTGTAAACAGGATAGGTAATAAACAAATTATTGCCATTTAAAAAATTGTGATACTTATTAATCTCTTCACAAGAGATGCATAACTTATTTACATCATAATTACTTGTCAAATCCAAAACCAGCCCCATATTAAAAAGAACTGTGTGTAAGAAAACTTCATTTTTAATGCGATGTTAGATATGGCGTTTAACTTATTTTTTTCTTACACACACCATCACGGCTGTTCTTTATACTACAAAGATAAGGTATTTTAACTAATTATGCAAATTAAATTCTCACAAAAACGTGATAAATAATCTAATGCTTTTTTAAGAGACCTTATTTCAATATCATCTTTATTTTCTTTCCTTATAATATTAACCTTCTGAATAAACTCTTTTTCGAACTTAGTAGTAAATATAA
>JAQVSJ010000008.1:0-7222 GCA_028700595.1 Bacilli bacterium
TTTTGAGCAAAATACATTGTAATTATATCAAATGATGAGAATATATCTGCAATCCCTGTTGGATTTAATTCACCTAATACAATTGCATTTGTAGAATCAGGTGATGAACCTGGTATTATCCAAGTTAACCCTATAACAATAAGAAATATAATTCCTAATACTTTTAATGTTTTTTTATTTTTCATAATTCCTCCTATTTTTCTTTCATATGTGGAAATAATATTACTTCCCTTATACTATCTGATCCAGTAATTAACATAACAAGTCTATCAATTCCTATTCCAAGTCCACCGCATGGTGGCATTCCATACTCTAATGCTTCTACATAATCAATGTCCATTTCATTTGCTTCATCATTACCCATTTCTTTCTCTTTTATTTGATTAACAAATCTTTTTTCTTGATCAATAGGATCATTTAATTCACTAAATGCATTACCATATTCAGTGCCACAAATAAATATTTCATATCTTTCAGTAAATCTAGGATCCTTACTTTTCTTAGCTAAAGGACTTAACTCAACTGGATGTCCATATACAAACGTTGGTTGAATAAGTGTTTTTTCTACATATTTTTCAAAAAAATCATTTATTATATGACCAACTAAATAATGTGGTTTTACTTCTATTTCGTGTTCCTTAGCTATTTTCTTAGCATCTTCTAAACTAATATTACTATAAAAATCTATTCCTGTTTGTTCTTTAATTAAATCAACCATATGAGCTCTTATAAACTTCTTAGAAAAATCTAGTTTATTTCCTTTATATTCTAATTCATAACTTCCAGTACAATCATAAACTATCTTTTTAAACATATCTTCACATAAATCCATCATTCCATATAAATCAGAATAAGCTTTATATAATTCAACAGAAGTAAATTCTGGACTATGATTTCTATCCATTCCTTCATTTCTAAACAATCTTCCTATTTCATAGACTGCATCCATTCCACCAACAATTAACCTCTTTAAATTTAACTCCGTTGCAATTCTTAAGTACATATCTTGATTTAAAGTATTGTGATGTGTAACAAAAGGTCTCGCATTTGCTCCACCAAGTATTGTTCCTAATATAGGTGTTTCAACTTCAACATATCCTAAATCATCTAAATAATTTTGAATACTTCTAATTATTTTTGGTCTAGTAAACGCTATCTTTCTGGCATCTTCATTACAAATTAAATCAACATATCTTCTTCTAAATCTTTCTTCAATATCAGTAAGACCATGATATTTTTCTGGTAAAGGTTTCAAAGCTTTTACTAAATGTTTATATTCAAAAGCTTTTACACTTAATTCTCCCATATGAGTTCTAAATACTTTACCTTTTATACCAACAATATCACCTAAATCTCCATCTTCAAATATTGAATACGAATCTTCTCCTATATTATCTATTTTTACATATATCTGAATTTGTCCATATTTATCTTGTATATTTATAAATCCTGCTTTTCCTTTTACTCTCTTAGTCATTATTCTTCCAGCTATAATTACTTCTTCATCAATATTTTCAAACTCTTCTAAAGTTGTATCTTTAAATTTATCAAATATTTTTTTAGAATTTGATGTAACATTAAAAGATGAACCAAAAGGATCAACATTCTTTTCAATTAATTTTTTTAATTTATTTCTTCTTACTATTTCTTGTTCAGTAAATTCTCTCATGACTATCTCCTATATAATAATATTACCTTAATTTACATTTCTTGTAAACACTTATTAATTAAATCAACAAACTCATTATAACTTTTAACTGTATAAAATTGCTTTTTAATTTGATTACCATTTTTAATACCTTTAAAATACCATCCAACATGATTTCTAATTTCTAATAAAGATTGTTTTTCAGTCTTAAATTCCATTAAATATTTTAAATGCTTTAAACACATAACAATTTTATCTTTATTATTTACATTTATTAATGGTTTACCATCTAAATAATTAATTGTGTTTTTAATTAACCAAGGATTCCCTAAAACGCCTCTACCAATCATTATAGCATCACAATTTGTTTTATCAATCATCTCTTTAGCATCTTCAGGCCTTGTTATATCACCATTACCAATAACTGGAATAGCAACAGTTTGTTTAACCATTTTAATTATATCCCAATCAGCTTTTCCAGAATAACCTTGAGATCTAGTTCTTGGATGAACACATATTGCACTAGCTCCTGCATTTTCACATATCTTTGCCACTTCAACTGCATTTATATTTTTTGTATCCCATCCGCTTCTTATTTTTACAGTAACTGGAATAGGAACACTTTTTACAACTTCACTTACAATTTCATATATTTTATTTAAATCTTTAAGTAACGCACTTCCAGCTTGTGCTCTAATAGCAACTTTTGGCACCGGACATCCCATATTTATATCAATAATATCAGGTTTCATAGTTTTATAAACTATTTTAGCAGCTTTTATAAAAGATTCTTTATCACTTCCAAATATTTGTTGAACAATAGGCCTTTCATACTCAGTCATATATAACAAATCTTTTGTCTTCTTATTATCATAAACAATAGCTTTATCACTTACCATTTCAGCGTATATTAAACCACAGCCCATTTCTTTTGCGATTTTTCTAAATGCACTATTAGAAATACCAGCCATTGGTGCTAGAACAACATTATTATTTAATTTTATATTTCCAATCTTAAACACAATATCACCTTTTTAAAAATAACAATTCAACGAATTGTTATTTTATCATACTTTCTTTAACTCTTTCAATTAATTCATCTTCATTATCAGCAGTTATTATTATACCATTAACTATAACAAAAGGCATTTTAGCACCTATTGCACATAATCCTTGACATCCAACTATTAACTCTGCATTTTCATCTAACTTTTTCAATCTCTCTGCAACTGATTTTCCATTAAAACCGCTACATTGATCACAAGTCTTAAATTCATTCATTCTCTATCACCTCACAAATATCTCCGTTATTTACTAATGTTGCATTAGCATCATCAGTATCAATATGCAATTCCAAAGAATAATTATCTTTTACCTTTATAGAAACATTTTCTAATATTGCTGACTTTTCACCTTTAATTTTTACTTTAACCTTTTGATTATTATAATAACCAAGTTTAAACGAATCTCTCTCACTCATATGTATATGCCTATTAGCAATAATACAACCTTCATTTAAATTAAGATATTTATCTTTATGACACAATGTTATTTTTTCACTTCCATCTAAATCTCCAGAATCTCTAATAGGAGGATTTATTCCTAATATATAAGAGTCTGTTTTACTTATCTCCACTTGTGTTTTATCTCTAAAAGGCCCCAATATTCTAACATTATTAATTTCATTCTTATCAGTCTTTAAAGTAACTGTTTGTTCACAAGAAAAATCTCCTTTTTGACTTAAATCACATTTAAAAGTTAAAGTAGCATCTTCTCCAAATAAATACTTAAAATCTTTTTCGCAAATATGTACATGTCTTACAGATACTCCTATTTTAACTTTCATATTATCACCAAGATTATTATATCAAAATTAGTTTGAAAGATAAACCTTTATTTGTTATAATTTAAATGGTGATAATATGGAATATATATATATAATGATTTCAATAATAGTTGTTTGTATAATATTAATAGTATATATAAGTATATACAATATTTTTCAAAGTTATTTATTAAAAATAAATGAAACTGAAAAAGAAATAGATGAATCTTTAAGAAAAAAATATGATATTTTATTTAAAATAAAACAAAAGGAAGATTTAGAAATTGAAATGCAAGAAATAAAAGATAAAAATTTATCTTCATTTGAATTTTATAGAGAAATTATTGAGATTGAAACAAATATAATAAATTTAACAAATAATAGAAAAATAGAAAAAGAAGATTTAGATGAAATAAATATTAAAATAGAATCACAAATTAAATATTATAATGAGAATATATCAAATTATAACAATGCAACAACAAAATTCCCAAGTAATATTATTTCTAAAATATCTAGAAAAAAAATAAAAAACTACTTTGATGATAAAAATTTATATGATAAAAATAAAAAGGACTTTAAAATATAATTAATTGTCCTTTTTATTTACCCTATATCTATCTTGAGAACTTAATATTTTTTTTCTTAATCTTATTGCGTCTGGTGTTACTTCAACAAGTTCATCTTCAGAAATAAACTCTAATGCTTGTTCTAATGTAAACATTTTAATTGTAGGCAATGTAATTGCTTCATCTGTGCTTGTTGTTCTTGTATTACTCATTTCTTTATTCTTACAAGGATTAACATTCATATCATCAGATCTATTGCATATTCCTATTATCATTCCTGCATATACTTCAGTTCCAGCATTAACAAGCAAAGTACCTCTTTCACTTAACTTCCAAAGAGAATATCCCATTGCTTTTCCAGACTCCATTGAAACAAGTACTCCGTTTTTTCTAGAATCAATATGCCCAACAGAAGGTTTATAACTATCAAAGTTTCTTATCATAGTACCTTGACCTTTTGTAGAATTAACAAATGCACTTCTGTATCCTAATAAACCTCTAGTGGGTACTAAAAAAGTTAATTTAGTAATTTCTATACTAGGATCAATAGATTGTACTGATCCTTTTCTTTCATTGATAGCATTAATAATTGTTCCACAATATTCATTAGGAACAGTAACAATAACTTTTTCAAAAGGTTCGCACATTACTCCATCTATTTCCTTAAATATTACTTCAGGTTTAGATATTGACATCTCATATCCTTCTCTTCTCATTTCTTCGATAAGAATAGACAAATGTAACTCACCTCTTCCATATATTTTATAACCATCTGAAACATTATCTAAATATTCAATTTTCATTCCAACATTAGTTTCAAGTTCCTTCTCCAATCTTTCTTTTATATGTCTTATCGTTAAAAACTTTCCACTCTTTCCTGCAAAAGGAGATGAATTAACTAAAAAGTTCATAGATAACGTTGGCTCTTCTATGCATATTGGTTTCATAGGATCTACAAAATCTTTATTACATATTGTATCTCCAATAGATATATCAGGAATACCTGCTAAAACAACAATATCGCCATAATATGCTTCTTTTACTTCTACTTTATCTAATCCTTCATTTACAAACAACTTAGAAATATGAGCACTTTGTAATGTTTTATCAGTTTTTGACACAATTAAAGAATCACCAACTTTAATTTTACCTTTATATATTCTTCCGATAGCTAATCTCCCTATATAATCATCATACGCTAAAGAAGAAACTTGCATTTGAAGATGATCATTTTCACTTCCTTCATATATTTTTACATTCTTCTCTATTATTTCAAATAAAGGTTTTAAGTCTTTATTTGTATCGTTAACATTATATCTTGCTATTCCTTCTCTAGCAATTCCATATAAAATAGGAAAATCTAATTGCTTATCTGTAGCATTTAAACTGACAAATAAATCAAAAGTCATATTTACTACTTCATCAATTCTTGCATCCTTTTTATCGATTTTATTTATAAACAATATAGGATTTAATCCAAGACTTAATGCTTTTTCAAGAACAAACCTTGTTTGAGGCATAGGCCCTTCTACAGAATCTACTAATAAAATAACAGTATCTACAGTATTAATAACCCTTTCAACCTCAGATGAAAAATCAGCATGTCCTGGTGTATCTACAATATTAATTTTAATATCCTTATACCTAACAGAACAATTCTTAGAATATATAGTTATTCCTCTTTCTCTTTCAAGATCATTACTATCCATAACTTGTTCAACTATATCTTCATTTTCATGAAAAATACCACTTTGTAATAGCATAGCATCTACTAAAGTAGACTTGCCTGCATCAACATGGGCAACGACTCCTATATTAATAATTTTTTGCATAAAAAAACACATCCTTATCTAAAACCCAGACTTAATAATAGCACAAAGCATTAAAAAAGCAATGATTTTTTTCATTGCTTAACTATACCTTTTGAAATTAGTAATAATTCTTTTTCAAATATTTCTATATTTTTCTCTTTGCTAATATTCCTTTTATAACTCTCTATTATATTATGAAGCATAACTGATTCTACAATATCTAGAACATAACCAATACCAAACTTACTGTTAATATTTAATTTGCTAATATCAACTGCATTAAGAATATAATTTAAACCATCATTAAAATTAGGAGTAAACATCTTTTGAGTTTTATAATTCATATTTAAGAATAACTTCTCAAAAAAATCTTTATTATCAGAATCATTAATGATTTCTAATATATAATTATATAAATCAAAATAAGCATTAATTATATCACCTTTATTCTTATTTAAATTTAACAATAGTCTTTGTTTTATTTCTTTTGCATACGTATTTAAAATATAATAAAAACAATCATCTATATCTTCAAAATATTGATAAAAACTACCTCTAGGTATTCCTGCATCAATAACAATGTTTTTTACTAAAGCTTCATTTAAAGATACTCTTCCAAATTCTTTTTTAGAAGCTTTAACAACATTATTTCTTTTTTCGTCAGACAAATTAAAAAAAGTACTCTTGGGCATATAATCCCCTCCAAAATAATTCTATTATAATTAATAACATTAGTCAATCAATTCACATAATACTATTATTCTTTTAGACGGATTTGATCTTTTACAAGTAATTAAAGTTAAAATAGTTCTATTTTCTACTTTTTTAAGAACACTCATATTATTTTCATCTATCTCAAGCTTATCATATACAATATATTCATATAACTTATTATCATATATGATTTTTATAACATCTCCTAAAATTAATGTATTAAGCTTATTAAAATATACATTAATACCAACGCCAGAATGAGCTCCAACAATTGTATTACTATATTTAATATTTGGCCTTCCATATTCATAAAACATAACAATACCTTTAATAGATGTTTTTTTAATAGATTGTATATTATAAACTTCCTTTATCCTCATTGAAGGTATATCTATTGTATTTTTAAAATTAATATCTAAATTACTATAATTTTCACTCTGATACATTATTTCTTTATAATTACATTTAAATATTATAATAGACAATATAATAAATATTATTGATGCAATAGTCTTTTTATACATATATAGCAACCAACAACATAAATAAATATATTTTCACCAATATATAAATCAGGCAGTTTCTCTTCTTCTGTTTCTTCTTCAATATTATTATTTTCTTCTTCTGTTTCTTCCTCAATATTATTATTTTCTTC
>JAQVSJ010000008.1:7322-18446 GCA_028700595.1 Bacilli bacterium
TCAATATTATTATTTTCTTCTTCTGTTTCTTCCTCAATATTATTATTTTCTTCAATTTCCTCAATAACTGAAATTACTTTATCATTAATAATTTCAAATATTGTTTGACCCTCAATAAAATCAACAAAGAAATTAAATTCTTGAGCTATTTGATAACCTTCTGCTACACTCATTTGTTTAATTATATAACTACCATACGGCAAATCAATGCTTGTATATCCATTCTGATCAGTTATAACAGTTTGTAAATATTGATGATTTAAATTATAAATATTAAATTCATTCATAGCTGGTACTAAAACTTCATCTCTATAATAATTATATATTTCCAATCTTTTTTCTAAAACTTTACAAGGAACAATTAATGTTTGAATGGAATTTCCAAATGATAATTCAACTAAATATTGATATGGTGATGGCAAATAACCCATACTAGGATAATCTTCTCTTATTGTATATGTTCCAAGAGGAAAACCATTTGCTGAATATACACCATTTTCATCAGTAATTGCACTTTGAATATAATTTCCATTACTATCATATATTGAATAAGAACCAGATTGTAGTGATGCTTCTCCTCTAGCACTATTTGTGCCTAAATCTTGATCAATTTTTTGTATAAATATATTTCCTCCATAAACATTATAATTTAATATATAGTCTTCTTCTATCGGTTTGCCAAAATACATAAGTGTTTGGGAATTATTTGCTAAAAAAACTTTTGTTTCTCCTAAATCTTTTAGATTTTTTCTTAAAATTATATGATTTTCTCCTAATACATAAAAAGAAAATCTTATTGAATTATATTCTTTTTCTATTATATTTCCACTATCATTATATAAAAAATAATTAATAAGTGCTCCATTTTCATCATATACTATTTTTTCAGTTCCTACTCTAGCTTCCACATATGGCTCATTAAAACTTGGCAAAACAAAATAATTGTTAACATTATTCATTATTACCATTTTATATTGAGATACATCAATTATATCTCCTGTACCATTTTCTCCAGTAGTCCATGTTGTTTGTATACCTAATAAATCCCATATTAATTCTTGAGTTGCCATATATTGTTCTAATGAATAATCATCCTGATAACCGTAACCATAGTAACTAATTAATTCTAAAGTGCTTTTTAATTCAATTTGTATATTTGATAACATAAAATCATTGCTTGATTCGTAAGCTAAAGTATTTATCTTAGTACCTTTCTTAACACAATAAAGAACATTACCATTACTATCATAAACATGAGCTAATCTATCGTGCATTTCAATACCATCAATTATATAATTTGAATAAACATTTTCAATAATATCTAAGCTTATTTGTTCTTCAGCATTAACATTTAACATAAACCCGAAAAGTAAAATAAAAATAAAAATTATCTTCTTCATATAAACCTCCTTAAAGATTTATTTTAGTTAAGAAAGATAATTCCCTTAAAAAAAAGATATTATAATATCTTTTTAAAATGCAAAAGTTAATATATTGGGAAAGAAAATCAATAATATACCAATAATAAGCATTATTATTCCACCTATTAAATGAGAATATTTTGTATATTTTGAAGAAGCTGCTGTTACTTTCAAAGTAATCATAGCTAATACAAATATAACTATATCATCAATCAAGAAAAATAATATGTATATGAATATATAAAATATACTTTGAATTAATGTCGGATCATTTAACGCTAAAATATTTGCATACATCAAAGGTAAAGTTGCAGAGCATATCAATTCTATTAAATTAACAGATATAGCCAATAATATAATTCCAATTATTGCTAAACCAAATTTCTTTTCTATAACAATATGCTTAATTCTATCAATTATTTTCTTTCTTTTACTGTCTTTAACTACTGTACAACCATCTTGCTTTCTTTCTTTAAAATATTTATATATATTACTAGTAGCCATAGATATAGCAAATATACCAATTAATATTCTAATTATATTAATTTCTATTATACTAGATGCTAGATTTAACCAAGTTGTCATTATTAATGCATACATTAATGCTGAAGTAGTCAAAAATGTAATACCTAATATCCACATCTTTTTCCTATCTTTCATGCCCAATAACATAGTTACTAAAAATAATAATATCCACATAGCACAAGGATTAAATCCGTCTATTACTCCCATAATAATTGACAAAACAAATAGAGATACACTTTTCAAATCGATTTTACCAAAAATAGGAACCGTTATATTTTCATTTTCAATATCTATATTGTCCATAACTATATCTTCTCTAACTTCTACAGTACCTAAATGTTCACCTATTAAATCTCTATAATTACTATGTCGATAGTAATCAACTATTTTTTCAATTAAAACATCTGTATTTCCACTAGCATATCCAATTATTATTTGATTACCAATTACAGTATAAGGTATATAACCAGATTCTCTATCAAAAATTTCTTGTACATCAAACCACAATTCTCTATTTTCATAATTAGCACTTATTTCATATGTATAAAAATTAACATCTTCATTTTCATTAGCATATTTTTCGAGAAATATTTCTTCTTGTGCGCAATGAGGACAACTATTCGAATAAAATAAATATATATTTATTTCTTTCTCACTCGCATCAACAAAAGACATAAAAAAGAAGAAAATTAATAAACCAAATATGTATTTAAAACTTTTCATTTTTCCTCCGTTATATTATTAATTTGTTTCTTTACATAATCATAAGATTTTTCACCAATAATTCTTAAAATCTCATTATTATTTTTTTCAAAAATTAGTACAGGTAATATATTACCAACATTATATTTCTTTACTATTTCTTCATCAAAATCGTAATCTAATTCTAGCAATTCATATCCATTTTCATCGCATATTCTTTTACAAACACCATTCATTACTAAACATCCAGGGCACCACAATGCACTTATTTTTATAATTTTCAAAATATCACTTCCAATCAATACTATTATAACAATTTTTAAATTCTTTTAAAAACTTAACAACTTCACTTTTCTTAGTTTTATAAGACAAACTAACTCTTATCGAGGAATTTGCTCTATCTCTATTATTAGTAATAGTAAATACTGAAGTAGAAGGTTCTTTACCTTTTGTACATGCACTTTTTGTAGACACAAATATGTTTTTTTCTTCTAACATTTTTTGAAATTTATCTGATTCAATACCAACTATACTAAAATTTAATATTTGTGGTATTGATTTGTTTGTACTATTTATAAAAATATTTTTATACTTAACCAAATTTTCTTTTATAATATTATTTAAATCTAATACATAATTATATTTATTATCTAATTCATCTAATGCTTTTTCTAAAGATTTTGATAGACATACAATTAGCTCAGTTTGTGGTGTACCACTTCTATATATAGTTACACTTCTTCCTCCGTGAATAATTGGTATTAATTCAACTGTTTCTTTTTTATATAATACACCTATTCCTTTAAAACAAAAAATCTTATGACCTGAAAAAGACGCTAAATCAACATTTGTTAAATCAATTTTATTTTTTCCAATACATTGCGTTATATCACTATGAAAATTACAATTATTATATTTACTTAATATTTCTCCAATCTCTTCAATTGGCTGTCTTATACCCAACTCACTATCAACTGCAGTAATAGTAACTAAAATAGTATCATCTCTTACTATACTTTTTAAATGTTCTAAATCAACAGTACCATCTTCTAATAAATTAACAAATTCTACTTCAAATCCTTGAGTACTTAAATAACTTAAAGTTGACATTACTGATGAATGCTCTAACCTAGTACTAATTATATGTTTACCTTTGTTCTTATTTTTAAAAGCAACACCTTTAATTGCTAAATTATTTGACTCTGATGCACCAGAAGTAAAAATAACTTCAGACTCTTTAATGCCTAATAAAGTAGATATTGTATGAATAGAATCTTCTATCAATTTATTAGAAGCTTGTCCTAATTTATGTGATGAATTAGGATTTGCATAATTATTTTTACACACCACTTCTAATAACTTAATAATATCATCGTCTACTTTTGTAGTAGCAGAATAATCAAAATAAATCATATTACACCTCACAATTTAATATTATAACACCATAAAAATCGTTTTAAAACTATTTTAACTTATAAGTATATCTACAATTTCTAATTGTAATTATTAAAAATATATTATCAGATTCTTTAATTTTATTACTAACTTCTAAAAAAACTGCATTTCCAACATATTTTTCAGGAGTAATATCTACAAAACTCAATTTACTGATATTTTCACCATCATTATATGATATAAATCCATGCTCGTTTATCAAATCTTTAAAATTTGATATATAAGTTACTTCTTCATCTAAATCAAACAAATATTCTAATTTTATAATTGTATTATTTAAAGCAGATGAAAAAGGTATTTTATTATTATTAACTTCATATTCAAATCTATTAGATAACTCAATATTATTAATTGTTAAATGAGACTCTTTTAAAAATGAATATCCAAAATAAGATTGACTATTTAAAGAAAATGGTCCGAAATCATTAACTTTATCTATATCATTAGGATTTATTTTTATGTCCTTATAGTTAATTATTACCTTGCTTCCCTTTATAGTTTTACTATCTGCATATTTTAAAATAATATCTTCTTTAATGTCTTCTTCTTTTACTTCAAAAACAATTATATAAGTTTTTGTTTCCCCTGTTGGTATTTTTTGATCAATATATCCAACACCCATATCTGTAAAATTTTTATATTTTCTAGTAGTAATATGATAATTATTATTATTAGCATTTAATCTAAAATTATCTGTAGACATTTCTTTAGGTTCAGTATATATTCCTTTTACATCAAATTCTATAATAATATAACTATATCCTTTAGGAGATATTGTTTGTCCTTTATAATCTAATTTTGTAATATATGATTTATTTATTTTTAACTCAGATCTATAAAAAGGTATAATCATTCCTTCTTTATAAGTTTCATTTGAAATTATCTTAGTGTAAAAAAGAATAGAAAATGCCAATATAACTAAAATAATGCCACCAATTAATACACTTTTATTTTCAGCATAAAAATATTTTAATTCCCTCAATCTTTTTCTAGATTTTCCACTTACATCATCAATATCAATACCAGTTGTTAATTCTACTTCTTCATCATCAGAAACATCTATTTCTAATGCTACAATATCTGTACCAAAATCAAATTTCTTAATATCAAATCCTACTGCTCTTATTAAAAGAATCAAACTAAATATTACTTGAATAAATAAAGATAAAAAATTTAAATCTTTAAACATTCTAACAAGTTTAGGTTCTAAACCATCAAATTGTAAAACATTTAAATATTTAGCATTTAAAAGTAAAAAAACAATTAAAATAACATAATAAGAAATCATAATTATATAAAGCTTAATTGGTTTCTGTTTTTGATTTAATAATACTACTATAGTAATTAAAACTAAAATACATAATCCTATTAATATAAACATACTTGGTTTTATATACTCTATAACTAAATCATCTTTAAAAAAAGTTTTACCAATTTTTTGATAATCTAAAAAGAATTTATATGTTTTGTAAACATAATAAGATAAAAATGCATTTAATATAAATAGAATGAAATGTATTCTTTTAAAATTTTTAATTAAAAAAGCATATGGTTTTTTTAATATCACACTTCCACCTCTATTCTTATTAATTATACTATATATAATATTAAAAAAAAAGGATTTACTTATTATGTAAATCCTTTTTTCCATATTTCTTTTTTTCTTCCATCATATATTCAGTTACTTCAGTTTCAATTTCATCTAATGCATTTCTCGATATATTTGATAATCTAACTTCTTCAGTAACAGTATCTATTATTATTTTACCCCAAAATATACCTGCTTTTACCTGCATATCATTAAACATATCTGGAGTTATTGCATTGAAGAAATAACCAAATATTAATCTTTTCCTACCTAACAATATTCTTTTATTAGTTAATACGACAACATAAGAATTGAAAATTTCATATATTTTTTCATTCTTTTGTCCGACAAAAACATATCTAACCTCTTCACCAGGATTTAAATGCTTTTCAATTATATCGCAATGTTTTTTAATTCTAAAAGCTATAGTAATAGGATATTTATCTTTAAAAGACATTGCTAATGAATATACCCGATTTAATTTACTCATTTTTACTCCTTTCAATTTATAAGATCTTCTACAAAATCCTTTACAACATCATATTCTACATATCCAGATTTAGTTGAAACAACTTTACCTTCTTTTATTGCTACAAGAGTTGGCGTTCCCCATTTTCCCGCAAATACATCTGCAGTTGTAGCAAGATCTTCATAATTTTCTTGTGTCATAGTATCAGTATCTAAATAATTAAACTTAATTGAATAATCATTTTGAATTTGTCCCAATAT
This sequence comes from Bacilli bacterium, assembly GCA_028700595.1. Taxonomy (GTDB): domain Bacteria; phylum Bacillota_I; class Bacilli_A; order RF39; family UBA660; genus JAQVSJ01. The sequence goes on from JAQVSJ010000008.1 coordinate 13,743, forward strand.
AGGTTCAAAAATTTGACAATAACCGCAACCTTCTCTTCCCACATAAACTATTTCTAATTCTTCACTTTCAAGAATTTCTTTATATTCAGAATAGCTTATTTTGTTAAATTCTATTTTACCTATCATTGCGGCTGAAACAAATTGTTTTATAACATCATATTCTGCATATCCAGACTTAGTAGAAACAACCTCACCATCTTTAATTGCTACAAGAGTTGGTGTTCCCCATTCTCCTTCAAATACATCTGCAGTTGTAGATATATCAGAAAGGTTTTCTTGAGTTAAAGTATATGTATCAACATAATTAACTTTTATTGAATATTCTTTTTCAATTTTACCTAATATAGGCTCCATTTTAGCACAATATCCACAACCTTCATTACCAAAATAAACTAATTGAAAATCTTCGCTATTAATTAATTCTTTATATTGAGAATAATTTATTTTATTAAATTCTATTTCTTCCTCTTTAGGTAAAACGTTATTTACCAAAACTGAAAAACCAATTATAAACACTAAACCAATTACAAAATATAAACCAGCTCTATTTTTCTTTTTTCTCATAAATCCTCCTAATTTGTTTTAACAGGTAATATTATTGCTGCAAATATATATGCCAACAAACCAGTTCCTGCAAATAATCCAAATAAAACCCAACCTATTCTTATTAAACTAGGGTCAACATTAAAGTACTCGGCGACTCCACCACATACTCCAAATAACATTTTACCTTTTTCAATTCTATATAATTTCTTATTAACCATAAATAACCTCGCTAAATATATATTAACATATTATATACTATATTAAAACTAAAAATCAATGTAAAAAAAAGTTAAATAAAATATAAAAATAAAAAATATAAAAATAAAATGGTATACTTAATATAGGTGAACATATGAATAAAGTATTATTAATGATATTAGATGGAGTTGGAATAAGAGAAGAAATAAAAGGCAATGCTGTTAAATTAGCAAGAATGCCAAACTTTAATATGATTTGGAATAAATATCCTCATAGCTTATTAGACGCATCTGGCCCTGCTGTAGGTTTACCTATTAATCAAATGGGAAATAGTGAAGTAGGACATTTAAATATAGGCGCTGGTAGAATAGTATATCAACCATTACAGTTAATAAATGAAGCAATAAAAAATAATAGCTTTTATAATAATGATGAATTACTAAATGCTATAAAACATTCAAAAGAGAATAATAGCAATCTTCACATAATGGGACTATTGAGCGATGGTGGTGTTCATTCACATATAGATCATTTTAAAGCATTAATAAAACTAGCAAAAATAAATAATATTAATAATCTTTACATTCATATTATTACTGATGGAAGAGATACATTGCCTAATAATTCATATAAATATATTGAAGAATTACAACAAACTATAAGTGAATACAATATAGGTGAAATCGCAACAATATCAGGTAGATATTATGCTATGGATAGAGATAATAACTGGGATAGAACAAAAAAATATTATGAAACAATTGTTAATGGAAATTCTAAATATAATAAAAATATAAAAGAACTAATTGAAAATAGTTATAAAAACAATATATTAGATGAATTTATAGAACCAACAATTATTAATAAAGATGGATTAATAAAAGATAATGATTCTATTATATGGGTTAATTATAGACCTGATAGAGCAAAACAAATATTAAGCAGTTTAACAAATATCGAATATATGAAACAATTTAATAGAATAATATTAAAAAACTTAAAACTAACTACTATGTTAAAAATTTCAGATACAGCAATATATAAAAATGCATTTAATGTAATAAAATTAGAAAATACACTAGGAGAATATATTTCAAAAAAAGGATTAAAACAACTTAGAATTGCAGAAACTGAAAAATATGCACATGTTACTTATTTCTTTGATGGTGGTATAGAAAAACAATTAGATAATTGCGATAGAGTTTTAATACCTAGTCCAAAAGTAGCAACATATGATTTAAAACCAGAAATGAGTGCTAATTTAATAACTGATAAATTATTAGAAATTATAAATAATTATGATCTAACTATTTTAAACTTTGCAAATGGAGATATGGTTGGTCATACAGGTAATTTAGAAGCCGCTATAAAAGCACTAGAAGTAGTAGATAATAACTTAGGTAAAATATATAATAAATGCAACGAAAACAAAATAACAATAATTATAATTGCTGATCATGGAAATTGTGAACAAATGCTTGACGAAAACAATAACATGCTTACATCACACACATATAATAAAGTTCCGTGTATAATAACAGATAATAATTATAAAGTAAAAGATGGTAAATTAGCAGATATTGCTCCCACTATTTTAAAGATAATGAATTTAAATAAACCAATTGAAATGACAGGAAATGAATTAATATAAAAAACACTTTAATAAGTGTTTTTTTTATTTATTATATATACTTTCTCCATATCTCATATTAAATTTGTCTATTCTACTTAATTTTTTAATTCTTTTATTATCATCATTAGGTATCAAATAATTTAAATCAACATATTCTAATTCTCTACCTTCTGCACAAGGAAACATAGTAATAAATTTATCTGAATTATGAAAACATATTACCTTAAAATAATCAGTTGTATTTTCTTTATCAATTCCACATTCATCATATTTAAAAGTATATAAATCCTCATAAAATCTAGAAAATAAAGCTTTGTTTGAAGGTATATATTTTTTTACTTCTTCTAATGCTAATCCAAATTTGAAATCTGATGAAAAAACACTATTATTAGGAGTTTTTAATTTTTGATTAACAAAAAACAAATGCTTTCTTGAATGATTTATAAAATCTTTTTCTTTATATTCTATTATTTGTTTAAACATATATTGTTGCTTTCTATCTCTATCTAAATTTAATTTACCTAATTTCTTATTGCAATAAATAAATAAATTATCTATTGATTTATTATTCATTTTTACTGCATTACTATCTAAATATAATTCATATAATTTATCATATTTTTCTGTATAACTTAATAATTTAAATCTACTTATAGTAATTCTTTGCTTAAATGCTTGTACTCTTAAATTATCACTAATAAATCTTTCATCTAATACATATATTTTTTCAACATAATTTAACAATTCCTCTGCAGCATCATATTTTCCTAATGCAATTAAAACCTCTGCATAATGAGTATATGCAAAGTAATCCCTTGGATATCTTCTAATATACTGTTCATACTGATATTTTGCATTGTTTGGATTAACATTAATATCATCAAAAGCTTGTTTAGATGATGAATTATCTTTAATATTTTTCATTTGAATTTGCTCCTTAATTATTAAGTTATAATACATTTATTTATAATTAAAGTCAATTTTTTTAGACTATTAAATAATAATATTATTTTATCACCTTAGAACTCTCATAAAATAATGGTAAAAATATATAATCGTTTTCTTTTAATTCTTCAATAATTGATGGTAAAGCATATAAAGAGTTTTTATTAAAATCATGCATTAATACTACTGCTATATCTCTTCTTTTAGTACCATTAATAACATATCTATATATTCCTTCTTTCGATATATCAACTCCATTTGCATCACCAGCAGCAACATTCCAATCAATATATCCGTAATTTAATTGTTTCAATTTTTCTATTATTGGTTTTTTTCTAGATCCCGCAGTTTTACTACCGCCTGGAAATCTTAAAATATCAGTTTTTAATCCCGTTTTTTCAAATATAAATTCTTCTTGTTTTAGCATGTCTTCAATAAATATATTAGAACTTCTATATACACCATTAACTATTCTGTGAGTATAAGTATGATTCCCTATTGTATGACCATTTTTAGAAATTTTGTCATATATATTAATATATTGTTTTGAAGTGTTTCCTATTAAAAAGAAAGTTGCAAGAACATCATATTTTTCTAATACATTTAAAAAAGAATTCGTATAAGCACTTGGGCCATCATCTATTGTTAAATATACTATCTTCTTTTTTCCGGTTCCTTCTATTACTTTCTGTTCATATAAATATGCATTATTAAAATATGTATGTTTAATTTCTGAAATTTTGTTTTCAATATTTTTGATATTATTTATACTTTCTTCTAACAAAAATAATTCTAACTCTTTTTTATCATAGTTAGCTTCTGTAAAAGCTAATAAATCCTCAAAATAATTGATTTCCAAATTAATTTTTTTATTAACTACTATAAGAGAAAAAATAATATATAAATTTAAAATTAGAAAAATAAGAACCAGCAAAGAACAGATTGAGTTTAATTTAATAAATCTTCTAATATCTTGTTTTGATCTTGCCATTTTTTATATAATTTTAAACTTTCTTCCTTTTCCTTGCTAATATTTTCTTTTTCTAATTTCGAATTGCTTAATTTAGTATTAATATCATCTATTTCTTTACTTATTTCATAATATTCATTTCTTAAATTTATAACTTCATTTTTATTATATGAATATTTCATATATTCAACATATAAAAAGATAAAACTTAAAGATAAAGATATTAAAAAAATATTTTTCAAATGCTTTTTCACAAAACCACTACTTTCAAAATTATTATAACATAATATATATTAACAATAATAAAAATTATTATAATAATAGTTTTCTATAAAATAAATATCAATCCTTTCGAGTTGATATTTATTATTAAGTTCAAATTTATAATTTAAACAAATACACTATATGGAGC
>JAQVSJ010000001.1:0-17244 GCA_028700595.1 Bacilli bacterium
CCATCATTAATATTATTATTCCAAATAAAGTCTTTTTTATCATAGAGTTTCCTCCCTACTATATACTTTTTTATTATATCATATTATTAAAAAAAGTAGAATAATTCTACTTCTTTATCTTTATTTTAAATAACTTCTATACTTTTTAAATGAATTATCTTCTAAATTGGTTTTTGATAATTCTTCAAATAATTGTTTTTGTTTTCTATCTATTCTATTAGGTATTATAATATTTAATATAATGTACATATCACCTTTTCTACCATTTTGTACATTTTCAATGCCTTTACCTTTTATTCTATGTTTATCACCACTTTGAGAACCACTAGGAATAGATAATATTACATTACCATATAAAGTTGGTATTTCAATTTTTGTGCCTAAAACAGCATCTGAAATAGTTATTGGAACTTCTAAATATATGTCATCTTCTTTTCTTTCAAATATTGAATGTTTTTCAACGATAAATTCAATATATAAATCACCATTAGGACCATTATTATTTCCAGCTTCACCTTTACCAGTAACTCTTAATTGATTACCAGTATCAATACCTGCTGGAACATTAACTTTAATTTTTTTCTTATTTTTAACTATTCCTTTTCCATTACAATTACTACAAACTTTAGTAAATTCTATTCCTTTTCCATTACAATATGGACATGTAGTTCTTGTCATATAAGATCCAAGAATAGTTCTTTGTTCAGTAGTAATTGTTCCACTTCCATGACAATGAGAACAAGTTGAAGGATTAAATCCACCCTCCCCATCACATTCTTCACATTTTTCATATACATCCAAAGTAATACTCTTTTCACATCCAAAAACTGCCTCTTCAAATGTAATATTCATTACCACAGATACATCTCTACCTTTTTGTTTTCTATTATTATTTCTTCTTCCCCCAAAGTCAAACCCGAAAGAAGAACCAAATAAATCTGAAAATATATCACCAAAATCAAAATTAGAGAAATCAAACCCTCCAGGTCCACTAGCATTACTAAATGCTTGATGTCCCATTTGATCATATTGAGATCTTTTATTAGAATCTGATAATACTGCATAAGCTTCTTGAATTTCTTTAAACTTAGATTCAGCATCAGCAGACTTATTTACATCTGGATGATATTGTTTTGCAAGTTTTCTAAATGAAGATTTTATTTCAGCATCACTAGCACCTTTTTTAAGTCCTAAAACTTCATAATAATCCCTTTTTCCCATCTTAACCTCCGTTGTAATTAACTAGAACAAAAGAGTATTATATACTCTTTTATTCATTTTTTTCAACAAATTCTGCGTCTACTGCTTCTTCTTTATCTTTATCCTTTTCTTCATTAGAATCAGATTCTTTTTGCTTTTTAGCAGCTTCTTCATATACTTTAGTTGCAAAAGCCATTGCTTTTTCTTGTAATTTATCTTTCTTTTCTTTTACTTTATCCATATCATTAGAATCAAGAGCTTCTCTTAATTCCTTAATTAAATTTTCTGCTTCTTCTTTATCTTTTTCTTCTACTTTATCACCTAAATCTTTTATTGCCTTTTCAGTAGAAAATATCAATTGATCAGATTCATTTCTTAATTCTGCTTCTTCTTTTTTCTTTAAATCTGCTTCTTTATTTGCTTCTGCTTCTTTAATCATCTTATCAATTTCTTCATCAGTTAAATTAGTTGATGCAGTAATAGTAATTGATTGCTCTTTATTAGTTCCTAAATCTTTAGCTGTAACATTAACTATTCCATTAGCATCAATATCAAACTTAACTTCAATTTGTGGTACACCTCGTGGTGCAGGCGGAATATTAGTTAATTGAAATCTACCAAGAGTCTTATTATCACTAGCCATTGTTCTTTCACCTTGTAATACATGTATATCAACAGCTGGTTGATTATCAGCAGCTGTACTAAATACTTGTGACTTAGATGTTGGAATAGTAGTATTTTTTTCAATTAATATAGTATTAACATTACCTAAAGTTTCAATACCTAATGATAATGGTGTTACATCAAGTAATACTATATCGTTAACATCTCCAGTTAATACTGCTCCTTGTATTGCAGCACCCATTGCTACTACTTCATCAGGATTTACACCTTTATGAGGTTCTTTTCCTAATTCTTTTTTAATTAATTCTTGAACCATAGGTATACGAGTTGATCCTCCAACTAATATTACTTTATCTATGTCTTCTTTCTTTAATTTAGAATCTTTAATTGCATTTCTAACAGGAGTAATTGTTGATTCAACTAAATCTTTAATTAAATCTTCAAATTTAGCTCTTGTTAAATTATGTTCAAAATGCAGTGGTCCATCAGATCCTTGAGATATAAATGGCAAACTAATTTGAGTAGTTACTACACCACTTAAATCCTTTTTAGCTTTCTCAGCAGCATCTTTAATTCTTTGCATTGCCATCTTATCTTTAGATAAATCTACTCCATTTTCTTTTTTAAATACATCAACTAAATAATCCATAATTCTTTGGTCAAAATCATCTCCACCAAGTTTATTATTACCATTAGTTGCTTTAACTTCAAATACCCCATCACCTAATTCAAGTATAGATACATCAAATGTTCCTCCACCTAAATCATATACCAATACAGTATGTGCTTCATTTTGCTTGTCAAGTCCATATGCTAAAGCAGCTGCAGTTGGTTCATTAATGATTCTGTCTACTTCTAATCCTGCAATTTTACCTGCATTTTTAGTGGCTTGTCTTTGAGAATCACTAAAATAAGCCGGAACAGTTATTACTGCCTTATTAACTTTTTCTCCTAAATAACTTTCTGCATAATCTTTCATATAAGAAAGAATCATAGCACTTACTTCTTCAGGCGAATATTTTTTACCTTCTGCTTCTACTTTTTTATCACTACCCATCAATCTTTTAATTGATGAAATAGTATTAGGATTAGTAATTATTTGTCTTTTTGCAGAATCACCAACTATCTTTTCACCATTTTTAAATGCTACTACAGATGGTGTAGTTCTTCCTCCTTCAGGATTTGGAATAATTTTAGCTTCACCAGCTTCAAAAACACTTACACAACTATTTGTTGTTCCTAAATCAATACCTATTATTTTACTCATTTTTCATCTCTCCTTTTCTATTTACTTTTACTAATGAGTGTCTTATTATTTTGTCTTTATACTTATAACCTTTTTGTAATACTTCTAAAATGATATTATCTTCCTTTTCTTCAACACAATCAGTTAATACTGCTTCATGATAATTAGAATCAAACTCTTTACCTAAAGCTTCAATCTCTTCTACTTCATAATTTTTGAGAACATTAAACATATTTGAATATATCATCTTAAATCCTTCTAAGAATTTAGACAATTCATCATTTAAATTCTCATCATCCAATCTAATAGCTCTTTCAAAATTATCAATTATTGGAAGAAATTCCAATATCATTTCTTCATTAGAATACTTAATTATTTTACTTATTTCTTCATCTTTTCTCTTTTTATAATTTTGCATTTCAGCTGCAGTTCTAAGAAGTTTATCATTTAATTCTTCTTTTTCCTTAATAATACTTTCAATATTAATTGTTTTTTCTTCTTTCTTCTTCTTTTCTTTCATATTCTACCTCTCAATCTCTTTTTTAATATATTCTAACAAACTTACTACCTTACTATATTCCATTCTCTTAGGACCTATTATAGCAATAGTTCCTTCTCCATCTTCAGTATCATACTTTGTTTTAATAACAGTTACATCATTATCTAATTTTGATTCAGAACCAATATAAATATTAATTCCATTATTTGTTTCTTCAATATTATCTACTATATTCTTATCTTCAAACTTATTAATAATATTTCTAATCTTATCACTATCATTAAATTCCGGTTGTTTTAATATATTAGTTTTACCAGCAAAGTAACAACTACTTGATGATTTAGCAAAATCACTAAATGCATTATAGAAAGCGTTATAAATCATTTCGTGTTGTTTAACATACTTTCCAATTACTGGTTTAATCTCAAATTCCAATTTAGAACTAACTTCATCTATTGGTGTCCCAACTAATAATTCATTAATTAAATCAACCATCTTTTTAATATCATTAATATCAATCCTAGATAAAGTTATTTTCTTATTTTCAGTATGTCCTTTATCAGTTACAACAATAGCAACTAAATCTACATCATTCAAAGGTATAACTTCTACCTTCTTTAACTTTTCAGAAGAACTATTTCCTAATACTACAGAAGTATAAGCAGTAATCTCAGATATTATTTCAATACTTCTAGTTATAACATCATTTAAGTCTAATTCAGTATTCTTAAATATTGTTTGAAGCTTTAGCATTTCTTCTCCAGACATATTCTTAGGTTTCATCAAAGAATCCACATAATATCTATATCCTTTTTCACTAGGTACTCTACCAGAAGAAATATGGGTTTTTTCTAAAAATCCCATATCTTCAAGTTCAGCCATTTCATTTCTCACAGTTGCACTTGAACATTTCATATTATTACATATAGATTCTGATCCTACAGGTTTTGCAGATTTTATATATTCTTCTACAATAACCTTAAGAATTTCTTCCTGTCTTTTACTAATCATAATACCACCTCTTTAGAAGTACATTAAAATTATAATATATCATTTTAGCATTGTCAATAGTTGAGTGCTAAAATGATAATAAAATAAAAAGATAACAATTTAGTTATCTTTAAATAAATATTTATAATAATTATTATCAAGCATTTTCTTAGAAAAATAAAAATTATTAAACACTTGGTTGTTTACACTATTTACATAATTATTGTCAACCACTACTCCATCATTTGGAATAAACGTATCACTATTTTTAATATATCTTCCATACTGAGATATCCAATTTCTATCTGCAAACATAATTATATTCTCATAATCAGAAAGTATATCTCTACCCATTATTACTCTAGAATCATATTCAACGCCAAATAAATTCAACAATGTTGGAAGAACGTCTAAATTACTCGCATATTTATCAATATGTATAGTTTCCATTTCACTATTCCAAATTATAAAATTAGATCTATATAATTCAAACAAAGGATCAATTTCATAATCTAAAGCATTTTGAATATTCATCTTATTACTTTCATTTTTTCCGGCTAATCCATAAGGATAATGATCAGGAATAATTGATATAACAGTATTTTCTAAAATACCTTTCTCAGCTAATAATTCAATTAATTTTTCTAATGCTCTATCAAATTCTATTTGAGATGCTATATACGCTTTAAAATCATCATTATAATCTAAATCTTTAACATATTCCCAATTTTTATAAGCCATCATATTACCATATCTATTATATTCTAAATGTCCACTTACTGTAATATAATAAGTTAAGAAATTTTCGTCATCTTTATATTCATTAAATGTTGCATTAATCATTTCTAAATCACTTTGAGGCCATAATCCACAATTAATTTTTAAGCCACCATAACATGCTTTATAAGAATATCCAAAATCTGGTTGTATTTTATTTCTTGAATAATATGTATAAGTACCATTATGATAAGATCTTGTAGAATAACCAATATCAGAAAATTTATTTCCTAAAGTTAATGGCCAATATTTGTTATCAGATTGTTGTAAACTATAATATGTACCATCTTTAGTTAACAAGCTTGTTGTTGAAACATATTCTCCACCCGCTGTACTTGTAGGATAAGTAGGAACATATATATTATCAAACACAAAACCATTATTAGCTAACATATATAATGTGGGTGTTAATTGTTCGTTTATAGCAAGAGGATATAATGCTTCTGCTAATATATAAATTAAATTTTTACCTTCAAACATTCCAGTATATTCATTTTTATTAGTAGCTGAAACATTGCTAAAATATGTATGTATTTCTTTTATTGTAGAGTTATTTTCATTTGCAATTAGTGTTTCCCAATCAATATCAGTAATATTATATTGTACTTCTGGTTCCGAAATTATTATTTCACCACTATCAATATTCGCGCTTTCTTCAAATCCGAAAACAGATCTATTTATATCTAATAAGAAAGTTGTATATAAACCATGTTTACTCGCAGCTATTTCTGGAATGTTTAAATTAAAATATAATTTCTTTGCAGAATAAATATCTGATTTGTTAAACAAATCTAACGATAAAACAGATAAACTCATTATATTTAAAAATATTAGAAAAGTGATTACAATATTAATTCTAGATTTATTAAAATAATCTAAATGCTTTTTAATTATAGAATAAACAATTATTGGCAACGCAAATAAGAATATATATAATATATTAGATAAAATTGCACTAATTATTGTATCTTTAAATTGCATTATTTGGCCTGTGCCTGTAAGTATATTATTTAATGAGAAAAAACTTGAATATGTTAAATAATATATCATTTGTGCAGTGAACAAAATTGTTGAAATTAATAAAAATATATATGTAAGTATTACATTAATTTTCTTGTTAAATATAGTTGAAAAAAATACGACAAATGATGCTATCGATATTGAAAATAACACTATTGTTATTAAACTAATATCAAAAAACTTATCATATATTACTAATCTAAAAGTAAACTCATAACATAATATAGATAAAAACCAAAATAAAAACAAAAACATCTTTTTAATATTAATCACCTACTTCAAATACATTAAAGTAATAATTTTTATCTAATATATTTCTTGATAATTCAAATTTATTATTAATAATATTTTTAATATTATTAAAATAATTATCTTCAACTTCATTATTATATATTACTAACTCATCTTTTTTAGAATTAAAATAACCATAATCAGTTATAAAACTTCTATCAGAAAAAATAGCGATTCCATCAGAATTTGAAAATAAATCATTACCCATTAACAATCTAGAATCATATTCAATATTAAATAAATTTAATATAGTAGGCAATATATCAATACTGCTTGCAACTTTACTAATTGTCTTAGGTTCTAATTCAGAATTATATATTAACAAATCAGATTTATTAATAGAAAATGGTTCACTTATTTCTACATCATTTAATTGTTTCATCTCATTTATTGTTAAGCCATAAGGATAATGATCAGTAGTTATTACAATAACAGTATCATCAAGTGTTTCTTTTTCAGTTAATAATTCTAATAACCTTCCAATTGCAAATTCGAATTCTAAATTACAAGCAATATATCCTTTTACTTTACTTGTATATTCTAAATCTTTAACATATTTCCAATTTTTTCTAATCATAGCATTTATATTATATTCATAATTTAAATGTCCACTTACAGTAATGTAATATGTGGCAAACAAATCACTATCAATATAATAACTATTAGATTTTTCAACCATTTCTAAATCACTAGATGGAAAATTTGGAGATCTTGTACTATATACCATGTCTGTTTTTATTCCAAGCATTGGTCCATCATAATAATCAAATCCATAATTTGAAACATATGTTCTTCTATCATAAATCATATTATTCCAAGTATGAAATGCTGTAGTCTCATATCCATTAATATTAAAAACATTACCAAGACTATAAGGAAAATAATTTTTACTTGAGGCAGTTGCACTTCCTTTATTAGCTCCATCTTTTGGCAAAATTGATGTTAAAAACATATATTCACTATCAGTAGTTGACTTTGGATATTTAAAAGGATAATAGTTATCAAATACTATACCGTTATTATAAATATTGTATAAATTAGGAGTTATAGTTTCATTAATAAAAGGTGTATACAAACTCTCAGCAACTATAAATATTAAATTCTTACCTTCAAATATACCTGTATATTCATTTTTCTGAGTTCCATTAGCATTACTAAAATATATATGCATATTTTTAATTGTTTCGTCTGTTTCATTTTCAATTAAACTATTCCAATCGATTTCAGTAATATTATAATCATATTCAGGAACATCTTTACTGCTATTATCAACATTAGTAAATTCTATTGTTTTAGAATTATTAAAAATAATTCTATTTAAATCCAATGTCATTGTAGTAATTAATCCTAAATTTTTTACAGATTCTGAAGGATAATATATATCAAAATATAATTTTTTAGGAGTATAATTTTCACCATCAACGTCAGTTAAATTTAAAGACAATACAGACAAAGACATTATATTTATCAATAACAGCAAATTAATTAATACAATATATAACTTGTTTTTAGAATAATCTAAATATTTATTAATAATTATATATATTATTAATGGTAATAATATTAAAATAACATATAATATATTACTCCATAATACTTCAAATATAGTTTTTATAAATGGTAATATACCTTTAGCCATTGTTACTGCATCTAAAGTAAAAAAAGCAGAAAATATTTTATAATATACTAATTGAATTAAAAATATCAATATAACCAATATTAAGAAAACAAAAGACATAACTTTACTTAACTTCTTATTAAAAATAGTCGTAATAAAATAGATTCCAAATGCATTTAAAAACGAAAAAACAATCAAATACCATATATTTGAATTAAAAACATTACCATATATACAGAATTTTAACAAAAACTCTAAACCAAGTATTGTTAAAAACCAAAATAATAATATCCAGAGTTTTTTCATGTTTTCCTACTTTCCAGATTTACTTAAATAATCCATTAACTTATTATATTCTTCTTTCTTTATTGGTTTACACTTACTTAACAATTTATTGTCATTAACTAAATTCTTAGCCATTTCTTCACAACCCGAAAAACCACATGCACCACAATTATAACCAGGTAACATATCTTTAATTTTCTTAATTTTTAAATCTTCGTCTTTATTTAAATAATATGAAATTAAAGTTAATAAAATAGATACAAAAAATGACACTACTACAAATACAAAAACACCAATCATTTTATTCTCAACTCACAATCTTCATTACAATTTAAACATCTATTATTTTTCTTATTTTTCTTATATAAAAACAAATTCAATACTATTAAAACAATTATTATTATATAACTCATTATACACCTACAAATCTGGAAAAAATTAACGCCATTATTCCAGCAGCTATTAATGCAATCGGATATCCTTTAAATGAACTTATAATTGGACTTTTATCCATTCTAACTCTCATTAATGAAAATAAATATATAACTAGTGTAAATCCTATACTACTACCCAATGCATAAACAATTGATTCTGGTAATGTATAATTTGATCTTATATTAATCAATACAATACCTAATACAGCACAATTAGTAGTTATTAATGGTAAATATATTCCCAATAAATTATATAAGCTTTTAGAATACTTTTTTAATATAATTTCTACCAATTGAACAAATGTAGAAATAATTAATATAAACATTAAAGTTTGTAAATAAACTGTATCTGTTGGTATTAATACATATTTATTAATTAAAAAAGTTAATATAGAAGAACATAAAACAACAAAAGTAACTGATATTCCCATTGATATTGCTGATTTTTCTTTATTAGATACTCCCATAAACGGACATATACCTAAAAACTTATTTAATATTATATTTTCAGATAATATTGACATAAAAAATAATGGAATTAAATTCATTTAGAATCACCCCTATTCCTTATACTATTAAGTATTCCTAATAATATACCTAATGTAATAAATGCTCCAGCACTCGTTAAAAATATATTTGATGGCACAAAAATACTCGATGGAAATATATTAAATGATAATTTAAAACCTAAGAGACCAGATAAATTATCTATAATTGTTAAACTATTATTTCCTAATATTTCTCTAATTGATGCTAATAATACAATAGCAAAAGTATATTGAATTCCACACTTAAGTGAGTCTAATATAGAAGCACCAACTTTATTTTTAGAAGCAAAAGATAACACTCTTCCCATTATAATACAATTAACCGTTATAAGTGGAAGATATACACCTAATGCTTCATAAACTGGTATTGAATATTTTCTTAATAATACTTCTAATACTGTTACAAAAGTAGCAATAACTATAATATATGATGGTATTCTAAGTTCATCACTAATATATTTAGATATTAAAGATACAATAATACTTGAAAATAATAAAACTACTGTAACACTCAATCCCATTACAAATCCATTTTCAAAGGTAGTTGTAATAGCTAAAGTTGTACACATTCCTAATAACATAGAAAATAGTGGGTTACCATCAAATAACCAATTAAATAAATTAAATTTCTTTTTCATTTAAGCCACCTTCTCTACTAAGAAAATCACAAATGCACATATAAATGCTAAAAAACAAAAGAATAAAATATATTTAATTTTATCTTTCATACTTATCACCATAATCCTCTATTACCTTTTTAACCATTTCTTTTAATCCATCACTAGTTATTGTTACACCAGATATAGCATCTAAAGAATCTAAATTATCTTGTCCATTAATTATCTTATTAATATAATCATTACTTACTATATGAGACCATTTTGTTTCAGAACTACTGTTAACAATATCAACACTAATTACAACACCATCTTTAATAGTTACATTTGCAGTAATAACACCCCATGCCTTAGAACTCATCTCATATACATAACTATCTTCACTTTTAATTACATTCAATATTTTAACTGAGGAATCATCTTTATTTAAATTTTTATTAATTATAAACCCAGTAGAAATAACTAATAATATAAATATAGTTATATATATTAATTTCTTATTAAAACTATTTCTAATTTTTAATCCAATTTTATCAAATAAAGATACGGTCATATTCATAAATAATATACTTGTTAATACTCCTTCTGGATAAGGAGTTAAAAATCTTAATATAGTTGTTAATATTCCTAATCCAATTCCATACAATACTTGTCCCATTGGTGTAATGGGACTTGTTACAGGATCAGTAGCCATAAATACTGCACCAAATAATAATCCGCCACTTAATATATGAAATAGTGGATACCAAATACCAATATCATTAGTTAAACTTACAATATATGTTATTACAAATACTGTACTTATATAAAATACTGGTATTCTCCATTTAATTACCTTAGTAGCAACTAAAAAGATAAATGCAATTAATATTAAAAACTTATTAGTTTCACCTAAAGTACCAGGTATAGTACCAAATATATAATTAAAAATACTTCCAAATTTACCAACTATTTGTTCAAAAGTACCAACATAATTAAAATTTGCTAAATTAGCTAAAGGAGTTGCAGATCCAATTGTATCTAATTCAAATAAATTTGATGTTCCAGATATAAAACTACCATAAGCTGTAGTAACTAATAAAGCCCCCGTAAGAGCAGGATTAAATATATTGTGACCAAATCCACCAAATATCATTTTACCTATCAAAGTAGCTATAAATGCTCCTAGAGAGACTAACAACAATGGAGTATTTAAAGGTATAACTAACGCTAGAAATAATCCAGGAAATATAGCATATGAATGCTTCATATACTCTTTTAAATCTTTTTTATTCTTTTTTAATATAAAAAGAGAATATAAAAATTCAGTTATAACAGAGGTAAATATTGCAATTAAAATCATAAACAATGGTTTTAACGCTTCTAATATAGAAATGTCCATTCTATATATAATAGAAACATTTTTATACACAGAAAAACATATAATTGGTATTAATGCAATCATAAGCCTATTCATAATTCTAGAAGTATTGTCACTGTCTTTAACATGAGGTCCATTATCTACTTTAAATTTCATTTATGATTCACCTCTTTTTTAGCAGCTCTAACATAACTTCTTAAATCAATTTTAGCAGGACATATATAAGAACATAATCCACATTCCATACATTTATTAACGTCCAACTTTTTCAACTCATCTGGATTACTAAGATTCTCTTTAATACTTACTGGAGATAACTTCATAGGACAAACTTCAATACATCTTCCACACTTCAAACATGGATTCTCATCATACTCTTCAATATCCCTAATAACCAATATACAATTTAAATTTTTAGTAACAACTAAATTATCATCTTCCAAACTATATCCCATCATTGGTCCACCAGATAC
Source organism: Bacilli bacterium (assembly GCA_028700595.1). GTDB lineage: Bacteria > Bacillota_I > Bacilli_A > RF39 > UBA660 > JAQVSJ01. The sequence goes on from JAQVSJ010000001.1 coordinate 11,983, forward strand.
TAACTTAACTTTAGTCTTCCTAACATAACCATCTAATCTCTTTAATACTGAACTCATATCAGTCCCAATTCTTAATAACAAATTAACCGGAGTTCTAAACATTTCTCCACTTAAAGTAACAATCCTCTTACTAATAGAAGTATTATATTTCAAAGCTTTATATATCGAATATATAGTTGATATATTATTAACTACAATATTCTTTTCAGATGGATATTTATCATAATTAACATTTAATATATTCTTAACTATTTCCCTTTCATATCCAGCAGGATAATAATCCTTTACTTTAACAATCTTTATATTTCCATAAAAATCAATATATTCTTTTAATACATTATATAATTCTTTATTCTTTCTTTTAATAACAATATAACATTCATCAATATTATTAATAACTTTAATTGCATAAATAGCATCTACTATCTCACTTGCCTTATGCATTATCAATTCATAATCACTAGTAATATATGGTTCACATTCTACTGCATTAACAATTAAAGTTCTAACTTTATTTTTATATTTTAAAAATGTAGGAAAGTCACTACCACCCATACCTGTTATAGAAAACCTTTTTAATAATTCTATATATTTACTCTTGCTATAATTATTAATATCTTCTACTTCATTATAAGTCTCACTTTTATTTTTAAAATCACTCTTAATCTTAATACAATCTACTAAAGAATTATTTAAATACAACCTTTTTTCAATTCCCATAACAGTACCACTAACAGGTGATAATATAGGAAAATCAATATCTTCTCTTATACCAATAATAGTATCTTTCTTTACCTTCTTACCTTTTTTAACTAAACACTTACATTCAACACCACAATTAAATAAAGGTATATAAACATAAGTTATATCACTTTTATCAATTAATTCTTTTTTTAAAGATATTTCTTTATTATCATCTAATTTGATTTTACTATACATAAAATCCTCCATATATCATATATATAATAATACCAAATTTTATGATAAATATAAAGAAAATAAATACAAATAAAATAAAATAGAGCTTTGCTCTATTTTATTAATATTCTGTTACAGTATTATTAATAACATCATACTCAACATTTATAATTTTATCTGAATCAAAAGTCCCATTTACTATTTTATATCCTTGACAATAAAACTTAGTATTATCATCATTTACTTGCCAAGCCATAACAACATATGGTACTACTACTTCTCTTTCATCAATACTTTTAGCATTTAATTTAATTGATAATATATTATTTGAATCATCGCCAACAGATGCTGATCTTATATGATAATATAATGTATCGCCAATTATTAAACCTTGAGTAATTGAATATGCATCTCCACAAGGAGATTCTTCTGTACAAACACCCTTATCTACCTCTAACCACAAATGTTCTTTTTTATCTTTAAACGAATAATATATAATATCATTACTTGTTACATAATAATATCCATCATCATATTCTCCTAAAAACATTAAATTATTAGAGGAAAATGTATGTATTCCTTTATACTTTTTATCTTTTACAATAACTAATACTTTCTTATTATCTAATTCAATTACATGATAACCATCTTCTGTATCAATCTCTCCATCATACTTTAAAAACTTTAAACCTAAAAATACTGCTACAACAACAATTAAAATTAATGCTACCCATATAAGAAAACCAAAACTTTTTTTATTATTCATTTTATCCTCCTAAAATAATTAACATAAATTAATATTATGATTCATAATAATTTCCTTTTTTAAGTATATTCTTATTTTTAAATTTTTTATATATTACCTTCTCAATCATTCTATTAAACTTTGTGAAAATAAATTCCTTCTTTTGAATCGGGTCAACTAATATTGTATATATTCCACATTTGTTTCCACCTAATATATCTGCCACTAATTGATCACCTATAATTGCAACTTGACTTTCATTATATTTATATAAATTTAATATCTTTTTAAATTTATATGTACTTGGTTTTCTACAACTATAAGCACAATCTACTTCTAATTTATCTTTAAATGGTTTTAATCTACTTTTTGAAGAATTAGAAAATATTATTACTTTAAATCCTTTATCTTTAATTCTCTCAATAATATCTTTAATTTTTCTACTTGGAAACTTAACATTAAATGGAACAAGAGTATTGTCTAGATCAAACAATATACATTTTATACCCATATTTTTTAATTTCTTGTAGTCTATTTCATATATGTTTTTCATATACATATCTGGTTTATACTTTTCAATCATATTAACACTCCTTTATAACATTATACTATACAATTAGTAAGTTAAAAACACAATTATATTATTTTAATTAATATACTATTCATTTTATACTTCCATCTTTCGCTAATATAAACATTATTTTCATTTTCTATTAATTTATTTTCATTAATTAAATTGCTAATATTATTATAATTTATTATGTTTATATTATGTTTATCATAAAATTCCCTCTTATTAATGCCATATTTCTTTCTTAAATTAAGCATAATTTCATATTTTATGTTTTCCTCATTGCTTATAATATATTTCTCTCTTATATAATTCCCTTTATTGTATTCATTCATATTTTTAGTATTATCATATCTATAATTATTAATATAACCACAAGCTGATAATCCAAAACCATAATATCTTTCATTATTCCAATATACTAAATTATGTTTTGATTCATATCCTTTTTTACAATAATTACTTATTTCATAATGATTATATTCTTTTAATCTTTTTTTAATTATAGAATACATCTTATAATCTAAATCTTCATTAATTTGTTTTTTATTATCAATATACATCTTAGTATTAGGATTTATACATAAAGAATAACAAGATATATGTTCAGGATTAAGTTTAATTAAATTATTTAAATCATCATTTAATACTTCTATATCTTGTATTCCATATATTAAATCTAAATTAATATTATTAAAACCAATAGATCTTGCAATATTATATATATTTATAATATCATTTTTAGTATGTTTTCTATTTAATACTTTCAATATATCATTATTAAAAGTTTGAATTCCAACACTTAATCTATTAACGCCATTATCATATAATAATTTTAATTTATCGTAATCAAGACTATCTACATTACATTCAAAAGTAAATTCTTTTAATTGAGATAAATTAAAAATATTTATAATAGTAAAAAGTTTTTTTAATTGCATTATACTTAACGAAGAAGGTGTTCCTCCTCCAATATATAAAGTTTCAATTAATTCACCTTTATAATTACTAGCAATCTCATTATTAAGAGAAATTAAATATTTATTAGCTAAATCACAATTATAATACATCTTACAAAAATCACAATAAGTACAAATATCATTACAAAAAGGAATATGAATATATACCGATTTCATATAATCACCATAAAAATTGTATCATAAAAAAAGAAAATATTCATTTTCTTTCATCCATACTTAATATTGATAAAAAAGCTTCTTGAGGTATCTCGACACTACCAACAGTTTTCATTCTCTTTTTACCTTCTTTTTGTTTTTCTAACAATTTTCTTTTTCTAGTAATATCCCCACCATAACATTTTGCAATTACATCTTTCCTCATAGCTTTAATATCTGCTCTCGCTAATACTTTACTTCCAATTACAGCTTGTATTGGTACTTCAAATAATTGTCTGGGTATTATTTCTTTAAGATTCTCAACAATTATTTTACCTCTCTTATACGCAAAATCCTTATGAACAATAATACTTAATGCATCAACTGATTCGCCATTAATTAATATATCCATCTTAACCAAATCATTAGCTTTATAACCAATAATATCATAATCAAAAGATGCATATCCTTTAGTATAAGATTTTAGTTTATCAAAAAAATCATAAACAATTTCAGATAAAGGTATTTCATAATGAATATTTACTCTTTTATCATCAATATAATCCATACTTATATAATTACCTCTTTTATTTTGACATAACTCCATAACTGAACCTATAAAATCACTTGGAACAAATATATTTGTATAAATATAAGGCTCTTCAATTCTAGATATCATTTGTCTATCAGGAAGTTTAGTAGGGTTCTCAACATTTATGTTAGATCCATCAGTTAAATAAACATCATATATTACACTTGGTGATGTTGCTATTAAATTAATATTAAACTCTCTCTCGATTCTCTCCTCAATAATATCCATATGTAATAATCCTAGAAATCCACATCTAAATCCAAAACCTAAAGCTTTAGAAGTTTCAGGTTCATATGATAAAGCAGAATCGTTTAATTTAAGTTTTTCTAATGCTTCTCTTAAATCCTCAAAGTCTTTAGAATCAATAGGATAAAGACCACAAAAAACCATTGGTTTCATCTTTTTATAACCAATCAAAGGTTCCACTGCACTTAATTTATTGTGAGTAATTGTATCTCCAACAACAATATCATCTATCTTTTTAATTTGTGCACATAAATAACCAACTTCGCCAGAAGTTAAAACATCTTTACTTTTAGATATAGGCGTATAAACACCCAACTCTATTACCTCATAAGTACTATTATTAGCCATCATTTTAATAGTATCTCCAATTTTAATATTACCATTAACTACTCTAATTAATAAAATAATACCTTTATATGAATCATAAATACTATCAAATATTAATGCTTGTAACCTATCATCAGTAATCTTTGGAGAAGGAATTTTAATAATTATTTCTTCTAACAACTTATCAATACCTTGACCAGTTTTAGCACTTACTAATAATATTTCTTCATCATTAAAACCAAATGTATCTATTAATTCTCTTTTAACAGAATTAACATCTGAATTTGGTAAATCAATTTTATTTATTACGGGTATAATAACTAAATTATTATCTAACGCTAATCTAACATTAGCTAAAGTTTGAGCTTCAATTCCTTGAGTTGCATCAACAACAAGAATAGCACCCTCACAAGCCGCTAAACTTCTTGATACTTCATAAGAAAAATCTACATGTCCTGGTGTATCTATTAAATGAAAAATATATTCTTCATTATTATAATTATATTTTAATTGTACTGCATTTAACTTAATAGTTATTCCACGTTCTCTCTCAAGATCCATAGAATCCAATATTTGATCTTTCTTATCTCTTTCAGATATATTCCCAGCATATTCTAAAATTCTATCTGCAAGAGTACTTTTTCCATGATCAATATGTGCAATAATACTAAAATTTCTAATGTTGTTAATATTCATAAAATCACCATAACTATTATATCATGTCATATATATATTATTACAAAAAAAA
>JAQVSJ010000001.1:17344-65297 GCA_028700595.1 Bacilli bacterium
TTTAAATTTTTGCAAAAAAAATACCAACCAAGAATCTTATACAAGACAAGAAACTTAATTGGTATAAAAATAATAACATGGATATTAATATATGTCAACCTTTTTGTTTAAATTTTTGCAAAAAAAATACCAACCAAGAATCTTATACAAGACAAGAAACTTAATTGGTATAAAAATAATAACATGAATATTAATATGTGTCAACACTTTTTTGTAAATATTTATCTTTTTCTTGAATTTAATAATTGCAATCTCTCTTCCTTCGTTGGTTTTGCAATATCAATCATATATTTTTGATATACAATATGTAATGCTTTATTAATCTTATAACTTTCTTTAAGACTGAAATTTTCAGTAGACATTTCTAAACATTCTTTAAATTCCTTTTTTAATTCTTCATACGTCTTATGTCTACGATTATCAATATCATCTATATAATCATTAACGTCTTTCTTTAATTTGGATTTTATTATATCAAGACAACATTTAAATTGCATATCTTTTTCCATCTTAATAATCTTATTTAAAGATGTATTAGACATATTCATCTTTTTTAATTCATTAATTATATTATCTCTTTCTTTAATTAATGTTTGTAAACTAGAATTAGCCTTACCATTATTTGTTGTTTCTCTAATATCATCACATACAATTATATATCGTTGTTTTAATTGTTCTATTTTAATCATATTCTGCTTAATTACTTCATTATTCATGATATTAAATCTTTATCTTGTTTTCAATATATTGAATTAAATCATTAGTATTAACTACTTCTTGTTTCATAGAATCTCTATCTCTAATAGTAACTGTATTATCTTTAATTGTGTTTTCATCAACTGTAATACATAGTGGAGTTCCAATAACATCTTGTCTTCTATATTTCTTACCTATATTTGCAGTATCATCATAAGTACAAGAAAAATATTTACTTAATAATTCATATAATTCATATGCTTTATCTTTATGTTCTTTCTTAACTAATGGAAATACTGCAACTTTATATGGTGATATAAAAGGTTTTAGTTTTAATACTTCTCTTTTAGTACCATCTTGTAATGTTTCCTCTTCATATGAGTCACATAATAGTGTTAAAAACGCTCTGTCAACGCCTATTGTAGATTCTACTACATAAGGTATATATTTTTCATTATTATCAGAATCTAAATATTCCATATTTTGTCCACTAATTTTTTGATGTTGATTTAGATCATAATCTGTTCTATTGTGTGTTCCATTAATTTCTCCCCAACCAAATGGAAATAAATATTCTATATCACAAGCTGCTTTTGCATAAAATGCTAATTTATCATGATTCTTAAATCTTAATTTTTCTTTATTAATTCCTAAATCTACAAAAAAATCTTTAGCATACTCTTTAAAGTATTCATATATTTCTTCATCATTTCCTTTTTTGCAAAAAGTTTGATATTCCATTTGTTCAAACTCTATAGTTCTAAATATAAAATTACCAGGTGTTATTTCGTTTCTAAAAGCTTTACCTATTTGACCAATACCGAATGGTATTTTACAACGCATTGTTCTTTGAACATTTAAATAATTAATATATTCTCCTTGTGCATTTTCAGGTCTTAAATAAACTAAATTTTTAGAATCATTAAGTACTCCTCTATATGTTTGAAATAAAAGATTAAATTGTCTAATATCAGTAAAATTACTTTTATGGCATTTTGGACACTCAACTTTATTTTTATTTATGTATTCTAACATTTCTTCATTAGACATCAAATCTACTTTAATAGAACTATCATGTTCAGATATTAAGTTATCAACTCTATATCTAGATTTACATTCCTTACAATCAACTAAAAGATCATTAAAATTACTAACATGTCCACTAGCTTCCCATACTTTAGGATGCATTAAAATAGAAGAATCTATTTCATAACTATTAGCTCTTTCTTGAATAAATCTTTTTCTCCAAAAATCTTTTATATTGTTTTTCATCTTACTACCTAAAGGACCATAATCCCAAGTATTAGCAAGACCACCATATATTTCACTGCCTTGAAATATAAATCCATATTGTTTACATAAATTAGTTATCTTATCAATCGTTAACATTTTATCATCTCCATTTTTCAATATTATCTAAAAACTTTTTAGTTGCAAAATACAAACCAGTATGTTTATCATAATAATCATTTATAACGTTATCTATCTCTCTTATAGTATCTTCATTTATACTTAATTTACTTATCTTAGATATATCAATATAATTATACATTCTTAAATACTTAATAGTATCTAATTTAACAATAATTTCATTTGTTCTACAATCTTTACATAACAAGCCATTACTATCAGCTGAAATTGTTACTATATCTTGTTTTTTTCCACATTTAGAACATTTATCCAATATTGGGAAAACTCCTAAATACATTAAATATTTCATTTCTAATATATTTTTTATTACTATACAATTATACCCTTCATTAATTTTTAATATTGAAAATATAAATGAATCATATATATTGTTAATATTATCTTCTGATACTTGTTTTAATACTTGATAAGTTAATTCCATTATATAAGAAACATATCCAATTTTAAAAATATCTTTTCTTATTTCTAATAAATTATTAATTACATCTACTGATGTTAGAACAGATAATTTATCTTTTTTATAATATATTTCAAAAATACCATATACAAATTTGTTTGAAACATTACATAAAGCATTCTTAGGTTTCTTACATCCTTTAGATATTATGGATATAACTCCATATTGCTTAGTTAATACATCAATTATTTTACTTGAATCTCCATAATCTCTATCTCTTAAAACAATCCCTTCAACTTTTTCAAGCATAATAACACATCCCTAAAATCCTAGCTTAGAAAGATGCTTTTCCTTATCTCTCCATTTTGGAATACACTTAACATATAATTTTAAAAATACTTTTTTTTGTAAAAGTTTTTCTATATCAATTCTTGCTTTAGTTCCAATTTCTTTAATTTTATCACCATTTTTACCAATAATAATCTTTTTTATTCCTTCTCTTTCAACAATAATAAGAACATCTATTTCAATTAATTGCTTATTTTCTTTAATATTTTCAACCATACAAGTTGTTGAATGAGGGATTTCATCATCCGTTAAATTTAATATTTTTTCTCTAACATATTCAGATATAAGAAATTCTTTAGTAACATCTGAAATACAATCATTTTCATAATATTTTATCGGATCAACTATATATTTCTTAATAACACTTATTAGCACATCAACATTTTCGCCTTTTAATGCGGATATAGGTACTATTTCATTAAAATTGCCTAAATCTTTATATGCATCAATTATTTTCAAAATCATTTCTTTTTTTATAGTATCAATCTTGTTTAAAACCAATATTACAGGTTTATTCATCTTATTAAGTCTTTCAATAATAAATTTGTCTCCAGGCCCTATTCCATCACATACATCTACTAAAAATAGAATAACATCAACTTCATTCATACAACTGTATGCTCTATCATTTAATACTTTACCTAATCTGTGTTTAGGCTTGTGTATTCCAGGTGTATCAATAAACACTATTTGATGTTCATTATCATTATATATACCTTGTATATTATTTCTAGTAGTTTGTGGTTTATTAGATATAATTGCCAATTTACTTTTCATTATATTATTTAATAATGTAGATTTACCAACATTAGGTCTTCCAACAATACTTACAAATCCTGATTTCATAATAAATCTTCCTTATCAAAAGAATGACTTAACAAATCTTTTAATATGATTCTTTCTTCAAACTTATTTTTTGAATATAAATATATTGGCAAATCTTTACTAACAAAATCATTTAATGCTTGTCTACATATATAACAAGGAAAAGAATACTTATCACTATCAACCATAATATGTAATTCTTTAAAATCTTCCTTTTTAAGTCCATTACTCATAGCATTAAACAAAGCATTTCTTTCAGCACATATACCTGCTTGTGGAGAACTAGTTTCAATATTAACACCATTAAACAATCTACCATCATTACTTACAAGAATAGCAGATACTTTAAAGTTGTAATAATCACTTCTCGAATTTTTTAACAATTTTAATAATTCATTATACATAAATCACCTCACATAAATAATGATAATATCTTTGGTACAAAAACATATAACCAAACACATCCTGCAACTATTGATATAAAAAATACTGCAGCAGATGCACAATCTTTAGCAACTTTTGCTAATGGATGAAATTCCTCAGTTACTAAATCTACAGTTGCCTCAATAGCTGTATTTAACAATTCTGCAACAACAATAATAGCAGCAGCAAACAAAACTAATACCCATTGTATACCAGATATCTTAAAATACATTCCAGCACATACTACTACTATAGATAATATAACATGTATTAGCAAACTTTGTTCATTAGTATAGGCATATTTTAATCCTGCTAATGAATTAGTAATACTATTTATAAATCTCCTAAAACCAAATTGTTTCTTTATAATTTCTCTATGTGTCTTTTTTCTACCTTGTTTTTTTGATCCCATAATTCTCTAATATCTCCTTCTGTTTTTTGAACATTATTTTTTCATCTTCTTCATTAATATGATCATATCCTAATAAATGAAGGAAACCATGAATCATTAAGAAACATAATTCTCTTAATAATGAATGATCATAATCATTAGCCTGCTCCTTAGCTTTATCTAATGAAATATAAATATCACCTAACACTCTTATTTTATCATATATTACAGGTTTATAATCCTCAAATGCAAAAGAAATTACATCAGTCTCCTTATCAATTTTTCTATAATCTCTATTTAACTCCTTAATTTTAGTATTATCAACTAATATTATATCAAATTCAACATTATCTAACTTTTCATATTTTAAAGCATATTTAATAAGCTTTTTCATTTCTGATATTTCTCTTACATCATACTTAGTCTCATTAAATATTTCTATAGTATTCATTTTATCACCGTTCCAATCAAATATTTATAAAAATCAGAGAAAAATATAAATAATATTAAAATTAACAAAATTACAATCATATTAATAAACCAATCTTTTTTAAAAATAGATGGTAACTTATAACTAATATTAAAAAATATTTTATAAATATAAAAACCAATAATGCCACCTAATAAATTCAAAATAACATCATCAACATCAAATACTCTACCTATCAATATTTGAGTAACCTCAATAGAAATAGATGATATTAAAGTTAAAATAATAATTGGTATTACTTTTTTAATTCCTAATATATAAGAAATAAATAATCCAAATGGAATAAAAAGTAAAATATTACCTACTACATTAGTAAAAAATAGCTTATCATTTAAATCATATCTAAAAATTTCTTCAAATGGTATAAAATTGCTACTTCCATAACTACTATCTTGAAAAGAAACAATGTAAAATAATAATAATATATATATTAAAAATGATAATAATAATAATTCTTTGTATAATACGAACTTTTCTTTTTTAACAAATAAATAAGAAATTCTTAGAGATGATAATATAACAGTAAATATAATTATCATAGGCCAAGCATTGCTTAAAGCATCAGTTAAAGCAAACTTCATTACTATCACCTCTCTACTAAATATTATAACACAATATATATTCTATATTACACTTATAAAAAGAAATTCCTTTAAAAAAAAGATTTCATTGAAATCTTTTAATAATCAGAGTTTCTACTGTTTTTTCTACTATTTTTAATAGCATTCTTTTTAGCTTCCCTTTTAACTATACCAGGCTTGCTATAATGCTCTCTTTTTTTAACTTCTGAGAGGGTACCACTCTTTGATACTTGTTGTTTAAATCTCTTTAGGGCTCCTTCAATATTACCATTTTTTACAACAGTCTTAATCATTCTAATCCCTCCCTTCATTTTTACAACAAAATTATAACATTATTATAAAACATTTTCAATATATTTTATATCAAAAAGGACAGCTATGCCGTCTTCTTTTCTTTATTATTCAAAACTAATTTGCCTTTATAATATCCACATTCTTTACAAACTCTATGTGGTCTTATAACTGCTCCACAATTTGAACACTTTGTAGTAGTATTAGCATCAATCTTATAAAAAGTACGATGCATTCTCTTTCTAGTCTTACTAACTCTTCTAAATGGAACTGCCATATTATTCTGCCTCCTTATTACTATTTATATCTTCCTCTGTTAATAACTTCCAGCCATTACCATTAAAATTATTTCTATTTAATCCTTCTTTAATAATTTTTATTGGTATTTCCATTAAGATATTTTGCCATATAATTGGTTTAATATCAATAGATTTACCATTTATTTTTAAATATTCTTCATCTAAATCAGGATTATCAGTTAAAATTTCACTAATATTAATATTAATTGGTATATTTACATCTTCTAAAGAAATAGAACATGGTAATACCATATTACCAACTACATTAATATATAAAGAATAAACTTCGTCCATTGTTTTCTTTATACTACCGCATATCTCAATAGCATTTATTTTCTTAATATCAGTATTTTTCAAATATTCTTCATCAAATTCAATAATATTTTCAAAATTAACTTCATCTACATAACTGTTTAACAATCTAGTTAAATCTATATTCATATAACCACCGGATAACATTATACTAGTTTTTTTTATAATATGCAACAAATAATTAAATTGAAGATTAGCTAAACATATGTTATTATTTGTTCGAGGTGATATTATGAAATCAGTAGGAATTATTGTTGAATACAATCCTTTTCACAATGGTCACTTATATCATTTAAATGAAACTAAGAAAAAATATAAAGATCATATTATTATTGCAGTAATGAGCGGAAATTTCACTCAAAGAGGAGATACAAGCATTATAAATAAACAATTAAAAACTTTAATAGCTTTAAATCACGGAATTGATATTGTTGTAGAATTGCCATTTCAATATGCAACTCAAAGTGCAGATATATTTGCTAAAGGTGCAATTGAAATACTAAATAATTTAAAAACAGATGTAATTATGTTCGGCAGTGAATCTAATGATATTAAAAAATTAAAAGAAATTGCTACAAAAATTACACATAATAAAGAATACGAAAAAATAATAAACAATAATTTAAGTCTTGGAAATAATTATCCAAAAGCTACATTGGATGCTTTAAATCAAATAAATAATACTGAAATAAATACACCAAATGATATACTAGGTATTTGTTATATAAAAGAAATATTAAAAAACAAATATAATATAGAATATAATTGTATAAAAAGAACAAATGATTATCATGATTTAAAAATTAAAAATATATGTAGTGCATCAAGTATTAGAAATGCAATAAAAGAAAAAAAAGATATTAAAAAATCAATTCCACAAGACACTTATAAAGCATTAGATCATTTATCATTTATTGATAATTATTACAATTTATTAAAATATAAAATATTATCATCAAATGATTTAAGCATATATCAAGGTGTTAATGAAGGAATTGAAAATAGAATTAATAAATATATACTAATATCTAACTCGTTAGAAGAATTAATTAAAAATATAAAAACTAAAAGATATTCTTATAATAAAATAAAAAGAATGCTTACTCATATATTAATCGGTTATACAAAAGAAGAAAATAAAATATTAATTAATACTAACTATATAAGAGTACTTGGTTTTACAAAAAAAGGACAAAAATACTTAAACAAAATAAAAAAAGATATAAATATACCTTTGATAACAAATTATACTAAATATAAAAATTTACTATATTTAGATTATAAAGCAACATGTATATATTCACAAATATTTAACAAAGAATATAGTTATAGACTAATTAAAGATGAATTAAATAAACCAATAATAAAATGAGTTCACACTCATTTTATTATTTCAATATTACCCATATAAGGTCTTAAAGCAATAGGTATATTAATTGATCCATCTTCATTAATATTATTCTCTAAAAAAGATATTAACATTCTTGGCGGAGCTACTACAGTATTATTTAGAGTATGTGCATAATATTTATTACCATTATCATTTATTCTAATTGCTAATCTCCTAGCTTGTGCATCAGTTAAATTAGAACAACTTCCAACTTCAAAATATTTTTGTTGTCTTGGACTCCAAGCTTCAACATCTATACTCTTATATTTTAAATCTGCTAAATCACCACTACAACATTCTAAAGTTCTAACTGGTATATCTAAAGATCTAAAGAAATCCACTGAATATTGCAACATCTTATTAAACCACTCACTACTTTCTTCTGGTTTACAAACAACAATCATTTCTTGTTTTTCAAATTGATGTATTCTATATACTCCTCTTTCTTCAATACCATGAGCACCAACTTCTTTTCTAAAACATGGGGAATAAGATGTCATAGCATATGGTAAAGATTCTAAATCTAATATTTTATCTTTAAATTTTGCTATCATTGAATGTTCACTTGTACCAATTAAATACAAATCTTCACCTTCAACTTTATACATCATATTTTCTCTTTCTTCAAAACTCATAACACCATCAACACATTCACCTTTAATTAAAAATGGAGGAATACAATATATAAATCCTTTATTAATCATATAATCTCTTGAATAACTTAATATTGCCGAATGCAATCTGGCTATATCTCCTGTTAAATAATAAAAACCATTACCTGCAATCTTTCTAGCAGAATCCAAATCAATACCATTTAGTTTTTCCATTATATCTATATGATATGGTATTTCAAAAGCAGATATTTTAGGTTCTCCATACTTATTTAATTCAACATTCTTTGAAGAATCTTCTCCTAAAGGTACATCATCAGAAATAATATTAGGTATTTTAATCATAATGTCTTTTATTTTATTTTCTAATTCAGATTCTTTATTTTCAATTTCTAATAGCTTATTATTTATTTCAATTACTTCTAACTTTAATTGTTCAGCTTTTGATTTATCATCTTTTATAACACTGCCAATTAATTCACTTTTACTATTTCTTTCACTTCTTAATGTATCAGCTTTAACTTTTAAATCTCTATATTCTAAATCAAGATTTTTAACATCATCAACAAATGATAATTTATAATCTTGAAATTTTTTCTTTATATTCTCTTTTACAAATTCACTATTTTCTCTTATTAATTTAATATCTATCATACTTACTCCTTTTTAATAAAAAAAGATATTTAATTTAGGAACAAAATATCAAAGTTCCATATAACCGAATCATTTATATACTATCATTTATATATTAAAATATCAATAATATTTGAAATATCCAATTTTGAAAATAACATTATTAATGCTGCTATACTTAAATAAGGACCAAAAGGTAAAACATGTTCTTTCTTTTTTAACAAAGATATTAAAGATACTGGAAATGCTATAAAAGCTGATAAAAATACTGCCACAACACTCATTTCCCAGCCTAATGCTAATCCAAATACTAGCATTAATTTAATATCTCCACCACCCATTGACTCCTTTTTAAATATTAAATCTCCAAATAATTTTAATAACAATAAAAATACAAAAGGTATTAACATATCTAATAATATATTCCATATACTGTATTCAAAAAGCAATAATCTTATAATAAATAAAAATACAGTTGAAAATATTAATACTTCATCAGGTATTATCATATATTTAATATCACTTATCATAATAATTAAAACAGTTGATACAAACAATAAACTTACTAATAACATTGGAGAAAATCCAAATATATAATAAGAAAAAGCAAATAACAAACCAGTTATTAATTCAAATATTGGATAAAATATTGGTATTTTCTTTTTACATTTCTTACATTTACCACCTAAAAATATATATGATAATATAGGAATTAATTCTAAAGGTGAAAGTTTATGTTTACAATTAGGGCAATGAGACCCTGGTTTTACTATAGACATATTATTAGGTAATCTATATCCAACAACATTAAAGAAAGATCCAAATAAAGTACCCAAAATAAACATAAATACTAATATTGCGATTTCCATAATTCCTCCTACATAACTGTTGAATACATACTAAACATAGGCAATATTACTGATAGCAATATAGTACCAACTACAACAGCTAAGAAAACTATCATTACTGGTTCAATAAATACTTTAATTTGATTTACTGATACCTTATGTTGTTCTTGATAATAATCAGACACTTTCATCATCATATCACCTAATTGACCTGTTTTTTCACCAGTTAATAACATTTCGTATGCAATTACTGGAAATGCCCAATGATTCTTAAATGAGTTTGAAATAGCTTCTCCCTTTGCTAAATTAGTAATTGTATCAAAAATTAACATCTTATATATTTCATTATTTGTAACTTTACTCAACACTTCCATACTATCTGTTATAAATACATTATGATTTAACAAAGATCCAAATGTTTTAGTAAACATAGTTACTTCATTATATATTATTATTTTACCCATAACAGGCATATGCATAAATATCCATTGATTTAAAGTTTTAAACACTTTAATACTTACATAAAGCAATCTATATACTATTGCAATTACAACGAGTGCACCAAGAATAAAATATATATTATTTTGTAAAAAATTACTGATATTAATTACTGCACTTGTTATTGCAGGTAACTCAGCATCTATATCTGCATATATATCTACAAATTCAGGTATTACAAATATTAATATAAATACAATAATAACTATTGCAAATACAAATATTACTATAGGATAAGTCATAGCAGAAACCATTTGTTTTCTTGTTTTCTCAGTTTCATTATAATAAGATGCCATATCATCTAATGTTTCAGGTAAATTACCTGTTAATTCAGAAGTTTTAACCATATTAACAAGAAGTCTAGGAAATGAATTTCCTTGTTTTGCTAAAGCTTCACTAAAATTTTCTCCCATTGTCAACTCATATATTACAGATCTATATATTTGTCTATATGTGGGTTTCTTAGTTTGTTTTTCAAGTATTTTAACAGCAGCTACTAAAGTAATACCTGACTTTAAAAAAGTAGATAATTGAGTTAAAAAGAATACTAAATCAACCTTCTTGATTTTAATAGTAAATATAGCTTTAGTTGATTTCTTAATAGGTGTTATTTCATATACTTCATATCCTTCAGATAACAAATATGAGTGTACATCTAACTTAGAGAAAGCTGAGAACATTGATTTTTCAACTTTTCCAGTTGCTAAATTCTTAGCAACAAATTTATATACAATCTTCTCTTCACTTCTTACTGCATCTTCACCCTCAAAATCAATAAGAAGAGTTTGTCTTTTCATTTCTCTTCTATTTCTAATATCTTTAACAAAAGATAAACCTGCATACCATAATTTTATTTTTTCAGAAACACTCTTTCTTTCTTGTTTAGTTTTAATTTTAGATTCTTCTCTTGCTTTCTTAATTAATAAAGCTTTCTCTTTTCTTTGAAGTAATGCTTCCTTTTTCTCTTTTTTAATCCTTTCAGACTTAGCGATTTTTTCAATTAAATATTTTTGTTTTCTCTTGTTCTTTTCTTCTTGTCTTTCTTTTCTTTTGTCAGAATAATCACTATAAGAAATATAAATCTTTTTAATAATATTTCCAGGCATCAAAATAAACGCTTTAAATAAGAAATTTCCTATTTTCTTAAATGTCTTCTTAGAATTTTTAAATAGTTTCTTAATAACCAAACCAATAGTTTTTAAACCAACTACAAAAGATTTAAAGAGATATTTAAAAAATCTATATATTCCAATAAATATATATTTTATACCAAGCCAAACTCTTTTGAAAAAATACACAAATATTAGTTTATAAATATTAACAAAGAAATAATATAATAATTTATATATTCCAATAAATAAATACTTTGTTCCTAGTCCTATATTTATAAATATGTATTTTAAAATCTTATATAAATATATTCCAAAATTTTTAAATCCAAATATCAAATATTTAAACATATAATATAATAATTTATATATTCCAATAAATAAATACTTTGTTCCTAGTCCTATATTTATAAATATGTATTTTAAAATCTTATATAAATATATTCCAAAATATTTAAAACCAAATATTAAATATTTAAATACATAATATAACAATTTATATATTCCAATAAATAAGTACTTTATTCCTAATCCTATATTTATAAATATGTATTTTAAAATTTTGTATGAATATATTCCTAAATATTTAAAACCAAATATTAAATATTTAAATACATAATATAACAATTTATATATTCCAATAAATAAGTACTTTATTCCTAATCCTATATTTATAAATATGTATTTTAAGACAACAAAAATAGAAATAAATATATACTTTATTCCCATAATTATGTTTTTAAAAATATAAACAAAACCTTTTGCTACAGAGATAAATATATTTTTAAAAATCTTACATAAAGATTTAAAAAAACCAACTAATTTATTCGGTAAATTAGATCTCATGTAAACACCTCCGAGCCAACTCCCCTACTATATAAAATTATAACATAATAAATTAAGAATTTAAATGTTTTTTAACTTTATTTAGTATATTTAATTCTCTATTAATTTTTATTCTTCTTATAATGTTTTTATTAGGTATACAATTTAATAATAATTTCAATGATTTTATTTCTATATTTATATATTCTATTAATAATTTATCTTTATTTTTTATTAAAATTGGTCCACATTTTATTTGATATTTATTATATTTCTTTTTTCCTTTTTTAAATACTATAATAGTATAAAATATATTTTTTTCCTTAACTATTTTTTCATCTTCAATATAATATCCAAGTTTTATAACATTTTTTCTTAATCTACCATACAAATTATTAGATTGTATTATCAACTTATTTACATTTTTTAAAACATTAATATTATCTTTTAATATTTTAATAATTTTATAACATCCAAGACCAGAAATAATTATAGTATCAATAAAATCTTCTTCTTTTAATACATTCAACCCATCTCCAACTCTTAAATCTATATTATTTATTATTCCATATTTATTAATTGTAATTTTTGCACTATCTATTGCTTCTTTAACAATGTCACTAGCTATAATTTTATTAATACTTAATTTTTTAACTAAATATATATCTAATAAAGCATGATCACAACCAATATCAATAATATTATCTTCTTTATCAACAAAATTTGCTATTGTAGATAATCTTTCTGATAATTTAATCATTCAAATAATCCTTTAATTTTCTTGAACGAGATGGATGTCTTAATTTTCTAAGTGCCTTTGCTTCTATTTGTCTAATTCTCTCTCTAGTTACACCAAACATATTTCCAACTTCTTCAAGAGTTCTACAAGTGCCATCATCTAAACCAAATCTATATCTTAAGACTTGTGCTTCTCTATCAGTTAAAGTAGATAAAGCTTGTCTTATTTCATCTTTTAAAAGCTCATTAATAGTATAATCTTCAGGACTCATATTACTTTCATCTGGTATAAAATCTGCAACACTTGAATCTTCATCTTCTCTAGTTGGTTTTTCTAATGATATTGGATCAACATCAATTTTAATAATTTCAATTATTTTGTCTACAGTACATTCCATTTTTTCAGCTAATTCTAATTCTGTAGGTTCCCTATTTAATTCAACAGTTAATTGTCTTTGAATTCTTTTTAATTTATTTATAGTTTCAACCATATGAACTGGAACTCTAATAGTTTTAGCTTGATCTGCTATTGCTCTAGTTATTGCTTGTCTAATCCACCAAGTAGCATAAGTTGAAAATTTAAATCCTTTAGTTGCATCAAACTTTTCAACAGCTTTCATTAAACCCATATTCCCTTCTTGAATCAAATCAAGAAAAGATAAATTTCTACCTACATATCTCTTTGCAATACTTACTACAAGTCTTAAATTACCTTCTGCTAATTTATTTTTAGCTTCTTGTTCTCCTCTAGTTACTCTTTCAGAAAGATCCGTTTCCTCTTCACTAGACAATAAACTTATTTTACCAATCTCTTTTAAATACATTCTTACCGGATCATTTATACTAACATTCTTAGGTATTGATAAATCTTCTGCTATTTCCTCTTCTTCTACTTCTTCTTCAGCATTCTTAGTAACCACTTCAATTCCTAAATCATGAAAAGCATTGTATATTTCATCCAAAGAATCAGCATCCATATCTAATCCTTTTAATTCCAATGCCATATCTTCATAAGTTATATATCCTTTTTCTTTTCCTAATTTAATTAAAGACAATTTTCTTTCTTCAAACGTTTTAATCATTTTCATTATTTTCTCTCACTTTCAATTTTGCTATTTTTTCAGCTAATTCAGTTTTCTTATCACTATTTATTTCACTTTTAAACAAATTAGTTAATCTCTTTATTTCCTGTTCTATATTATAATCATTAAGCAAATTAATATAATCCATTATTTCTTCATAACTATAATTATCACTTATATTCATAACATCAACAACAGATAATGCATCTAATAACTCTTTTTTATCATTTAAATGACTTATAAAATCAGCAATATTAATTTGTTCATATTTCTTATAATAATCCAATATTTCATTTACTAAATATCTAAAACTTTGTGTTGGAAAAAAACACTTATTTTTATCATATATTTTTATAACTTCAGGATATCTTAGCATATAAAATATTAATCTTCTCTCAGCTTTATCATACTTATTTAAAACCAAAACTTTCTTTTTTTCTTCTATAGGTTTAACTTCAGTAATAATTTCATTTTTTAACATATTATTTAAAGTAACAACACTCACATTTGTATCATCACTTAATCTCTTCAATATAATTTCAATTATAACTTTATCATTTTCATATTTTAACTCCGATAAAACATTTTTAATATAATCAGATACTTCCTCACTATTATCAAAATTAGTATTATTTTTATAATAATTTACTTTATAATCTAAATAACTTAATGCATTACTTATCTCTTCTTTAAACTTATCAACACCGTACTTCTTAATAAAATCATCGGGATCTAATTTATCTCTCAATCTAATTATTTTGGGCATAACATTGTTTTTAATTAATTCATTAGAACATGATATAGTAGCTTTTTCTCCAGCATTATCTCCATCAAAACATAAAATTACATTAGTTGATATTTTCTTTATTAAACCAATATGTTCACTTGTTATTGCAGTACCCATAGTAGCAACTACATTTTTAATACCTCTTTTATATAATGCTATAACATCCATAAAACCTTCAGTAATAATTACATATTTTTCTCTTCTAGCATAATCTTTAGCTTTATGATAATTATATATTATTTTACTCTTCTTAAATATTTCACTTTCTTTAGAATTTACATATTTAGAATTATCACTATCATCAAATATTCTACCACTAAATCCTACCACTTTACCTTCTATATCATATAAAGGAAACATAATTCTATTAGAAAAAGTATCATATATCTTATCATTATTACTTGATGTTATACCACTTTCTAATAATTCTTTATCACTATAACCCTTTTTTATTAACAAATCAGTTAATAAACTCTTAGTAGATAAACCAATTTCAAATTCTTTAATTATATCATCGTCAATATCTCTATTTTTTAAATATTCTCTAGCTCTCTTACCTTCAGATGTATTTAATTGATTTTGATAATACTTATTAGCAATATCATATATATCAAACATTTTCTTTTGTTTTTCATTTATATTTTTATTTATTCTTGGAACTTCAACATCTACTTTTACACCTACTTTATTACCAACTATTTTAACTGCTTCAACAAAACTCAAATTCTCATAATCCATTATAAAAGAGAATACATTGCCATGTGCACCACAAACAAAACAAGTATATATTTGTTTTTCAGGCGAAACACTCATACTAGGATTATGATCATCATGAAAAGGACATATTCCAAAATAATTCTTCCCTTTTTGAATTAAAGGAACATATTCAGATATAATTTCTACTATATTAGCTTTACTTCTAATTTCTAAAATCTTATCTTGACTAATAGACAT
The DNA here is from genome assembly GCA_028700595.1 of Bacilli bacterium. GTDB lineage: Bacteria > Bacillota_I > Bacilli_A > RF39 > UBA660 > JAQVSJ01. The sequence goes on from JAQVSJ010000001.1 coordinate 33,304, forward strand.
ACAATCACACCCTAACTATATATTCTACAAAACTTATTGTAATTCCCCTATCCAATTAGGTTTATTTTCAAATTCCATCAATTTATTAGTGATTGGATGATAAAAAGACAATTTATATGCATATAAATATATTTGAATTTTTTTTTCATCTTTTCCATATCTTTGATCTCCATAAATTGGATATCCCGCATTTGCTAATTGAATTCTAATTTGATGATGCCTTCCAGTAATTAAATTAATGTCAATTAAAGACTTATCTTTAATATACTTAATAAGTTTATATTCTAATATACTTTCTTTACCAACAGACTTGTCAACAATTTTAGAAGTATACGTGATAGGATCTTTAACTATATAATCAATCAATGTTCCCTTTTCAGGAATATGATTATTAACTAATGCTATATAATTCTTATTTATCATTTTATTTCTAATTTGTTCACTTAGTCTTGATGCTGCTTTAGATGTTCTTGCAAAAACAATAATTCCTCCAACTGGTCTATCTAATCTGTGAACTAATCCTATATAAACATTTCCTGGCTTATTATATTTTAATTTAACATAATCTTTAACCATGTTTAACAAATCTTTATCCTTACTATCATCTTCTTGAACAGGTATATTATATCCCTTTTCAACAACAATAACATGATTATCCTCATATAATACATTTAATTTATTCATCTTTTTCCCATCTTCCATATATACCGCATGGTAAAACACAATCACTATTCTTAATAGGTAATCCTACTTCTCCACAACTAACAATACCTTTATACTTTGTATTAACTGTAATTTTTAGTATATTGCTTAAAACATTAGGAGACAATCCTGTAGTATAAGAATTAATTAAAAAGAATAATGGATTATCGCTTAATATTTCATTACATAACCTTACTAATTCATACAAATCTTTTTCAATATCCCAAACCTCACCATTAGAACCTTTACCATAAGAAGGAGGATCCATAATTACTGCATCATATTTATTGCCTCTTCTTATTTCTCTTTTTACAAATTTAATTACATCATCTACAATATATCTTATTGGTTTAGAATCTAAACCAGAAGATTTAACATTCTCCTTTGCTAACTCAACAATACCTTTTGAAGAATCAACATGAACAACTGAAGCTCCACCATAAAGACATGCTACTGATGCACATCCAGTATATGCAAACAAATTAAGAACATTAATATTTCTATTAGAATTCTTAATCTTATTAATCATATAATCCCAATTAACCGCTTGTTCTGGAAATATTCCTGTATGTTTAAAACCCATTATTTTAATATTAAAAGTTAAATCTTTATATTTAACTTCCCACATATTAGAAATATTATTCTTATATTCCCAATATCCTCCACCTTTATTACTTCTATGATATATAGCATCATATTCACTAATATCAAAAGAGGTATTGTATATAATTTGAGGATCTGGTCTTAATAAATAAATATCTTTCCATCTTTCTAACTTCATTCCATTAGAAACGCCAATTATCTCATAATCTTCCCATTCATTAGCTAATAACATAAAATCACCATATAAATTATATCATAAAAAAAGCTAATTACTTAGCTTCTTTAATCCATTCATTTAACATATCTTCAGTCATAAATCCTAATTTACTTCCAACCATCTTCCCATTTTTAAATAAAACAAGAGTTGGTATTGACATTACATTAAACATTGCTGCTAAATCAGGTTGTTTATCAACATCTACTTTAATAACTTTTAAATCATCATTTTTAGAATCAAAATCTTCTAGTATCGGCGAAAGCATTTTACAAGGTCCACACCAATTAGCTGAAAAATCTACTAATACAACACCTTCACTAACTTCTTTATTAAAATCTTTAGTTTCTACATGTACCATATTACTCCTCCTCTTCTAAATTAATTTTACCAGATTCAATCATTTTATCAATGGTTTCTCTATTAATTATTTTGTTTTCCATAAGTATTTCATATATTTTTTGATCTAAATTATCCTTTTGTTCACTATTTCTTAACTCCCATACTTCTTCAAAAGTATTAACTATATTCTCACTAAGAATTGATAAGACAGGAGTCTTATTTAATATAAAATCCTTAGATTTACTATCATTTACTAATTTAAAATTAAATATTGGAGATGATAATAATATAAATAAAACAAAAACTACTAAATAAGCTTCAAATAAACCTACAACAGCACCTAATATTTTAGATGGTATACTTAAAATAATAGTAGCTTTAAACAACTTCTCAATCCAACCAGATATTAAACATAATAACTTAAATATTATAGTTAATATTATTAACACTAATACAAAAGCTACTACTTCATATAATAATATATTAAGAGATGATAATCCATTAAATTTAATAAATGGAAAAGTAGCACTTAAAAACATTGCAACTGGAGTTTTTAATATAACTGATCCTACTATAACACCAATGCTGCCTAAAAACTTAACAGTTTGCTTTATAACTCCTCTTTTAAAACCAACAACTAGCCCAGCTAGTAATATTATTATTACAATTGCATCTACTATATTCATATACCCTCCTCTATACATTATAATATATTTATATATAAAAATAAACATAATTATGCTAAAATTATATAAGGAAGTGATAATATGCAAAAAACATTCAGCTATACAGTTAGTGATAAAACAAAAGAAGAAATGATAGAATATTTTCAAGATAAAAAGAGAGATAAGACTCCACAATATGCTGTATTTCAAGCTAATGAAGAAGATACAATAGTAACACTATATGACTCGAATAAAGTTGTATTTCAAGGTATAAGTGCTGATATTGATGCTGAAATATGGAAACAAAGAGAATATGCTTTAACTGGAAAATATCCAATAGAAAAAGAAAAGAAAGAAAAAAAAGAAGAAGTAGATAATACCGATTATTATTTTAAAAATACAATTGGTAGTGATGAAGTTGGTACAGGAGATTTCTTCGGACCAATAGTTGTAACTGCATCATATGTAAATGTAAAAGATATACCTTTATTAGAAGAATTAGGTGTTAAAGACTCAAAAAAGATAACTGATAATAAAATAATTCAAATAGCTCCTACTCTATTAAAAAAAATACCACACATAACTATATTATTAAATAATTTAGAATACAATAATTCATATAGTAAAGAACTTAATATGAATAAAATAAAAGCAATACTACACAATAAAACACTATATCAATTAAAAAACAAAAATTATAATTATGACATGATAGTAGTAGATCAATTTGCTAAACCATTCGTTTACTTTAGTTACTTAAAAGAATTAAACAACAAAGTTACAAATATAAACTTTACAACAAAAGCAGAAAGTAAATGTTTGTCAGTAGCTTGTTCATCAATAATAAGTAGATATATATTTTTAAAAGAAATGAAAACAATGAGTGAAAAATTAGGAGTAGAATTACCTAAAGGTTCATCATCAGAAGTAGATAAAGTTGCAAAAGCTATTGTTGATAAATATGGAAAAGAAAAACTAAAAGAAATAGCAAAATTAAACTTCAAAAATATGGAAAGAATATAAAAGCAATCAATTTATGATTGCTTTTCTTATTCAAAAAAAATTATTTTTATCTAAAAAATACCATATATATTAAGAATAAGACAGATAAAATAGATATTATAATTCCATTAATTCTACTACTTTTACTACTCTTATATTTAATTCCAACTGCAGAAGATATAACTAATCCTCCTAATAAGCCCCCAATGTGAGCAGCATTACCAATAGACGGCATTGAAAATCCAATTAACAAATTTAATAATATAATTATCATTATTTGTTTAATTACTGAATTTCCAAAATAAGATCTAAAATAAAACCCAAAATATAACATTGCACCTAATAAACCAAATATAGCTCCACTAGCACCTGCTGATATTGAACTATCAGGCATAAATATTAATGACATTAAAGATCCTACTATAGCACTAAAAAAATATATTAATAAATATTTGTATTTCCCAAAAAAAGATTCTATTTGTTTTCCTAATATATTTAATGCATACATATTAAATGCCAAATGTATAATTCCAATATGTAAAAATGCAGCTGTAATAATTCTAATATATTGACCACCTAAAACAACCGATTCTTTAGTAAGAGCACCGAAAGAATATAATGTATATATATCTTCACTACCGTTACCAAGTAAATACATTAATAAAAATATCAATATATTTAAACACATTAATACATATGTAACATATGGTTTTTTAGGTGATAATACCTCTTCAGCTTTCTTTGATTCAGATATATTTTTCTTATTTATATCATTAGTTATTTTAGTAAATAATTGCAACCCTTTCTCTTCAAATTTAGTTTTTTTATTTATATCAGGAAAAGATTGTATTATTTCTTTTTTTCTCAATCCGCTCTTTTTTAAATCAATACATACAATATTTTCTGTATTTTCTAATTTTACATACTCACCTAAATCCATATACAAAGATAATACATTAGCTTTGAAACTAAATGTTCTTAATTTTATTTTATTTAATATTTTACTTGTTTTAAATACATCAAAACTATATTGTTCTTCATTATGAATATATCCCATCATTATTCTAACTATCTTATATGGCCCATTAATATTTTCTAACCATATTTCATCAGTTACACCATGTAATATAATTGGATTATATCCTTTTTGTGTAATAAAATAATGAAGTAATTTCATTACTTGTAAATCTCTATCATTATAATTTGTTTTATTCATAAAGCCTCCTATTTTGATATTATATAATTTGCTACATATACACCATTAGAATTTGCTTGTGCTATTCCTCTTGTAATTCCTGCACCATCTCCAATAGCAAACAAACCTTTAACATCTGTTTCAAAATTATTATTTACTTTTACTTTATTATTATACAACTTACACTCTACTCCATATAATAAAGTTTCACTAGAACTAAATCCAGGAGCTACTCCATTTAATGCTTCAATCATTTCTTCAATATCTTTAATTATTCTATATGGTAATACTAATGCAAGATCACCTGGTTCAGCATCTTTTAAAGTAGGTACTATATTTCCTCTATATAATCTATCATGTGTAGTTCTTCTTCCTCTTTTAAAATCTTCATATCTTTGAACTATTATTTTACCATCACCTAACATATTAGCAAGCTTAGCTATTGATTTAGCATAACCAATAGAATCTTTAAATGGTTGAGTAAAATGTTTTGATACCAATAATGCTACATTAGTATTTTCAGTTTTGCTATTCTTATAAGAATGCCCATTAACTGTAATTAAATCATCATATCTTTCTATTGATACTTCTCCAGAAGGATTTTGACAAAAAGTTCTTACTTTATCATCAAATGTTTTAGAATTATATAAAAACTTTCCTTCATATAAATATTTATTAATATCTTCCATAACTTCATTTCTTACTTCTACTCTAACTCCAATATCTACTGTTGAAGGTTCACTAATTATATTGTTTTTATTACAAATATTTCTTAACCATTCTGAACCTTCTCTACCAACTGATAATATTACATTATCAGCATATATTTTTTCATTACCAACTAAAACACCTTTTATATTATTGTCTTCAATAAGAATATCATCAACTTGTGTGTTAAATTTTAAATCAACACCTTTATTTTCAAGATATTCTTCAATTTTAGTATATATTTTATAACTTTCCTCAGTTCCTAAATGTCTAACTGGGCATGCAATTAATTTTAAATTATTAATAATTGCTTTACTCTTTAATTCCTTTATTTTGTCATTATTATCCAATCCATATATTTTCTTATCCGCTCCAAAAGATAAGTAAATAGAATCAATATAATCAATTAATTCTTGAGTTTTATCATATCCTATATATTCTGGTAAATTACCACCAACTTCTGGTGATAAAGATATTTTACCATCACTAAATGCTCCCGCTCCGCTAAAACCTGTAGTTATATTACAAGGATTACAATTAACACATATATTAGTTTTTCTTTTTGGACATACTCTCTTTTTAATAGAATTCCCTTTTTCAATCATTAGCACTTTTTTATTGCTTTTATTAATTAATTCATAAGCTGCAAATATTCCAGAACATCCTGCCCCAACAATAATAACATCATATTTATTCATATGGCCTCCTATTTAAACATATTTAATATTTCAACAAACTCTTTTGGTAATTCAGAATCAAACTCCATATATTCTTTTGTTCTAGGATGTATAAAACCTATAGTCTTAGCATGTAACATTTGTCCATAATCATTTATTACTTTTTTATTTCCATATACTGAATCATTTATTATTGGATATCCAATATATTTCATATGAACTCTTATTTGATGAGTTCTACCAGTTTCAAGAATACACTCAATTAGTGAAGCATTATTTAATCTTTCTAATACCTTAAAATTAGTTACTGCATTTTTACTATTTATTTCAGTTACTGCCATTTTCTTTCTATCTTCTTTATCTCTTCCAATTGGTGCATCTATTGTACCAGTCTCATGATTAATAATGCCATTAACTAATGCTATATATTTTCTAACTACAGTTTTATTTTTTAATTGTTCACTTAAACTTAAATGTGCATCATCATTTTTAGCAACCAATAATAATCCACTAGTATCTTTATCAATTCTATGTACTATTCCAGGTCTAACTCCATTATTACTTAACTTACAATGATACATTAGTCCATTAACTAACGTACCGCTGTAATGACCTACAGATGGATGAACAACAATACCACTAGGTTTATTAATAACAATTAAATCCTCATCTTCATATACTATATTTAAATCCATGTCTTCACTTTTAATTTCATAGTTTTCTACAACTTCATCTATTTTAATTTCATCATCAGTTCTAACAATATAATGATTTTTAACTACTTTATCATTAACTAATACATTACCTTCATCAATTAATTTTTGAACTTTACTTCTTGTTATATTTAATATATCTACTAAATATTTATCAAGTCTAATATCACAATCATATTCATCAACAGTTATTAATTTCATCTTTCTCTCCTTTTGTCATATAAGTACTTGCAAATATAATAGCTCCAAATACAATGCATATATCTGCAACATTAAATATTGGAAAATCATATCCAAAAAAATACATATCTATAAAATCAACTACATAACCATATATAACTCTATCTATCAAATTACCTACAATTCCAGCTAATAACAAAGAATAACATACAAATTCTACTTTTCTAATTTTCTTATCTTTAATAATATGCATTATCATAACAAATAACACTATTAACGAAAGCACAATAAAAATAATTCTACCACCTTGTAATATACTAAAAGCTGCACCTTCATTTTTTACAAAAGTTATATACAATAAATTGTTTACTATTTTAATACTATTTAATTGCTCAAAATTATTTAATACTAATATCTTAGATATTTGATCTATAACAAGAAAAACCAATGATAATATTAATATCTTTTTTTTCATAAAATCACCATTACAATTTTACCAAATAAAAGCAAAAAGCACAATCGTGCTTTTATTCTACAATCTTACCAATAAACTTAGATTTATCTTGAATACCATTTAAGAATACACTAGCTAGCATCCTTTTTTTACCTTCTAATTGAAGATCAGTAACAATTATTTCACCATTAGATGTTTTTATTCCAAAACCATCACTATATATTTTTACTATTTCCCCAATATAATTATCTCCATAATATCCATCACCAATTCTACATTTGTATAATTTACATGTTTTACCTTCATATAAGAAATATGCTCCTGGAGATGGATATAAACCTCTAACCTTATTGTATATTTCCCAACTAGATTTACTAAAATCTATTTTTTCATCTTCTCTTTTTATATTAGGTGCATATGTTGCTTGACTACTATCTTGTTTAATTCTTTTAGATTTACCTAAAAATATATCAGGTAAAGTACTCATTAATAAATCTTTCCCCATTATACTTAATCTATCATGTAATGTCTTTAAATCATCTTCATCTAGTATTTTAGTTGAAACTTGACTTATAATATCTCCAGTATCCATTGATTTATTCATATACATAATAGTTATACCTGTTTCTGCATGACCATTTATTAATGCTCTATGAATTGGAGCTCCACCTCTTAGTTTAGGTAATAAAGACGCATGAACATTAATACATCCATATGTTGGATAATCTAATATCTCACTAGGAATTATTTGTCCATAAGCACAAGTAATAACAATATCAGGTTTTAATTCAATTACTTCAAAAAATTCAGATTTAATTTTAGTAGGTTGAATTATTTTTACATTATTTTTTAAAGCAATTTCCTTAACTGGACTATACTTTGGTAAACCATTAACTATATTATCAGGTTGAGTAACTACTCCAACTACATTATATTTTTCAATAATTGCTTCTAGAATTGGAACTGCGAACACAGGTGTACCCATAAATACGACTCTATGATCTTTCATTTTTCCTCCTTATTATATCCATCTAGTTTGACTAATGAATGTTTCTAAATTTTCTTCATATTCATTAGAAAACTTTATTATATAATCAAAAAACTGTTCAATATATTTACTAAAACCTTTATCTAAAATAGATTCAGGTTTTATTGTAGAACATAACTTTTTAGAAAATAAATAATCATCTACATATCTATATATTGCTCTATCTAATTGTTCTGCTCTTTCTTTATTTTTTAAATCATTAAAATCTAACTTATCAATATAATCTCTATAATATTCAACAAGTTTCATACTAAAAAGGTCATCATCCATAAATTCAGAAGTAATAATTTCATCGTAATGTTTTATATTAGAATTCATAAACCCTCCTATTTAATTATAACTGCTACATCTTTAATTGTAATTAATATCATTAAACCAAATAAAACAAATAAACCAACTGCATTAATTGCATTTTCTATTTTTCTATTAATTGGTTTCCTTCTTATTTTTTCTAATACTAATAAAAATAATCTACCACCATCAAACGCTGGAAAAGGTATTAAATTAATAAATCCAACATTAATACTCAATAAAGATATTAAATACATAATATTAGAAAAACTACCTGAGCTTTGTTCATCAACTATACTATATATACCAACAGGTCCAGTTAAACTTTCAACACTCAATTTACCTGTTATTAGATTACCAAACACATTAAACATGGTTTTAATTGTAGATATAAATTGTGTAAAAGCATATTTTATAGAAACAAATAAACCTCTTTCTATATTTGATGAACCAGTAAAACCATATATATATTGATCTTCTCCATCTATAGTTTCCAAAGTAGGAACAACACTTATATTTTTAATATTACCATCAGAATCTTTAATATTAAATACAATTTCACTACCTGATTCAATCGTTTCAAAATAAATTAATACATCATTCCAATATTTTACCTTTTTATCATCTATCTTTAAAATTAAATCTCCTTCTCTTATTCCCATTTTATATGCACTATAATTTTCATCAACAGCTCCAAAAATAGCTCTATTTTCTTGACTACCATATATAATTCCTATTAAAAATAATAATAATATTCCTAATATAAAATTAAATAAAGCTCCTGAAAATATTGTTAAAAATCTTTGTGTAAAACTTTTAGAAGTTAAATGTTTATCTTTACTAACTTTTTCTTCTTCATCATCATCTTCTCCAGCCATTCTAACATACCCACCAATTGGAAATAATCTTACTGAATATAAAGTCTCATCATTTTTTCTGTTAAAACTAAAGAGCTTAGGACCCATTCCTAATGCAAACTCATAACAATATATTCCTGCCCTTTTTGCAAATATAAAATGTCCTAATTCATGTACAAAAACAATTAATCCTAAAATAAGTATAAAATATATAATAGTCATATAACCTCCTGCTATAATATTGATAAAAATATAACCAAACCATAAACTACAAATATAACACTATCTAATCTATCTAATATTCCTCCATGTCCCGGCATTATATTAGAAAAATCTTTTTTATTATAATATCTCTTAATAGTACTAAAAAACATATCTCCTAGTTGTCCGAGTAAAGTTAAAAACAATATTATTAATATTAAATAAAATAAATTAGCAGAATCATTAATATTCATATAATAATAAGTACAAGTAATTAATGTCCCAAATATAGAACCAATAACAAATCCTTCAACAGTTTTCTTTGGTGAAATCTTTGGACATAATTTAGTTCTTCCTGACAAACTTCCAGATATATATGCAAAAGTATCAGTAGAAATAGTAATAAGAAATAATAAAATAAAATATTTAATATCATAATTTCTTAATATTAAGAACATATTAAATGCTATTCCTATAAATAATATAGAACCAAATATAAAAATTGCATCAGATATATTATATTTATCATTATTATTAATAAATATTACCGGTAATAAACTAAATATAGCAACAATCGAAATAACCATATAATCAATATTAAATACTATTTCTTTACTAAAAGAATTATTAAGTATTAATAAACACACTAATATATAAGAAAACACTTTAATTAATGATGGTATTTTCTTTTTAGTTTCTCTAATATTTATTAACTCTTTTAAACCAAATACCCCTAATATTGATATAGCAACCTTAAAAATATTTCCACCCAATATAATTATTGGTATAAATATTGCTAATGCTATGATAGCACTAATTATTCTTTTCTTCATTATTACCACCTATATTGATTATAGTATAAAAAAGATGTTATATCAACAAAAAAAGAGCATTGCTCTTTTTAAAAAGTATCTATATTAATTCTAACTCTCTTATTATCTTTTAAATAAGAACTAGCTTGTACTATATTTCTAATAGAGTTAGCTATTTTACCACCTCTACCAATTATTGTACCAGCATACTTTTCATCTACTAACACTTGAATTAATATTGAGTCATCATCAGTTTCAAATTGCTTTACTGATACACTTTCAGGATCAACCAGCAAAGATTTAACTATATACTCTGTTAATTCTACTAATTCCATATTATTTACCTTCTTTTTTATCTCTAAATTTTTTCATAACTCCAGCTTTTACTAGTATATTTTTTACTGTATCAGTAGGAATTGCTCCTTTTTCTAACCAAGCTATAACTTTATCTTCTTCAATCTTGATTTCTGCAGGAACCTTTAAAGAATTATAAGTACCTAATAATTCTAAAAATCTACCATCTCTAGCATATCTAGAATCAGAAGCTACTATACGATAAAATGGTTGTTTCTTAGCACCCATTCTTTTTAATCTAATCTTAACTGCCATAATATCCTCCATTTCTTTTAAAGAATAACATAATTAATTATTGCTGTCAACCTTTTTTGTTGACACAAAAGAATCATAAAATAAATCATCAGGCTTACATTTTAATATTTTAGATATTCTATATGCCATATCATAAGTTAACTTCCTCTTATTATTTTCAATTTGACAATAATAAGACTTACTAATATCCAACATATTAGCCATTTGCATATGTGTATAATTATTTTCTCTTCTTTTTAAATATAATTTTTCAAATTTCATATATACCTCAAAACTTACATCCAGATGCTTTAATTTCAGCAACGGACTTGTCGTGCATTGCATTAGTTTTATTAAATATTGTAGTCATAGTTCTACAATCTGCTATAAAGAACCAATAATCAGATTCAACTGGATTTAATGTTGCTAATATAGAAGCTTTTCCAGGACTACAAATAGGTCCAATTGGTAATTTACCCAACATATTATAGCCTTTATTAAGCGAACTTGTATTATAAGGACTAGCTAATTCTAAAGCCGATTTAAATATAATTGGATTCTCACTCATATCTAATTCTGCAGCATAATAAGATGTAACATCACTACCTAAAGTCCAATAATTTTCTAATCTTTTAAATAATACTCCTGATATCATAGCTCTATCATCATCAAATTTGCCTTCTAATTCAACAATACTAGCCATAGTTAATATTTCGTGTATTGAATAATTAGATTGCTCTATTTCATCCTTATATGGTGTTATTATTTGATTCATTCTATCTAACATTTTAGTAAATATAAAATTTACTGATGATGTTTTTAAAATAGTATAAGTATCAGGAAATAAATATCCTTCTAATGCATATCTTATATCTTTATTTTTAACTACATCTTCAAGAAACCAATATTTTGAAATTAAAGAATCAATATACTCTTTATCTTTTAATAAATTATATACATCTTCTTCAGTATTATTAGTATTTTCAACAATTAATTTAACTAAGTTAACAATACTTTTTCCTTCTTTAAAAGTAATATTAACCTCATCCTTTTTATTAACATCACCATCTCTTAACATATTAATTATCTTAATACTACTATACGATCTATTCAGATCATATGTTCCTGCTTGAAATCCAGATATATTAAATAACTTAACATATATTTTAGAAAATAAAGAATCTCTAATTATATTATTCTTATCTAAATCTACTAACACATTATAAATACTAGATCCTTTCTTAACTTCATATTCAATTACTTCATCTTTATTAAATCCAGATAATTTAAAAAAGAAAAAGCAAATAGAAAATAAAAATAAAAATAAAATTATAAATAAACTTAATTTAACTGATTTTTTTAGTCTTCTTTTATGCATAAATTCTCCTTTTCGATATAGCTTATTACTTTATTAACAGTATTACTAAAATCATTATAATTAATATCAAACCACTTTACTTCCATTTGATTATTAAACCAAGTATATTGCCTCTTAGCGTACTTTCTACTGTTCTTTTTTATTAAACAAATTGATTCTTCCAAAGATATTTTATTATTAAAATACATATACAATTCCTTATAACCAATAGCAGTATTAATTGCTCTGCTATTTATTCCAAGATCGAACAACTCTTTAGCTTCCTCTACCAAACCATTATTAATCATATCATCTACTCTGTTATTAATAATGTTATATAAATCTTTTCTATTAGTAGTAAGACCAACAGTTATAAATTTATATATTTTTTCATCTTTATTATTAGTATTACTATTATTTTCTAATTTATTTAATAATCTAACTAATCTTCTTCTATTATTTTTATCAACAACTATATCTTCTTTTAAATTAATAATATTACTATATAATTGTTCATTACTTAATTCTTCATATTGATTGTTACTATCTTCATCAAATATATAATTATATAATATTGACTTAATATATAGTCCTGTACCGCCAACTATTATAATATTTTTTTTATTAATTAAATTATCTATAATACTTCTACATTCCTTTTGATATTCATATACAGAATATTCATCATTAATATTTCTAATATCAATCATATGGTGTTTAATACCTTCCATATTAGATATTTTAGCAGTACCAATATTTAATTGTTTATATATTTGCATGCTATCTGCATTAATTATTTCTGCATTATATTTCTTTGCTAATTCAATACTCATCCTTGTTTTTCCAACACCTGTTGGACCTACTACTACTATAATCATACTACCCTCTTAAACAACTTCTCAATTTCATAATAAGAATAAAATATTACAGTAGGTCTTCCATGTGGACAAGTATATGGATTAGAACAACTATTTAATTGTTGAATTAAACTTTCCATTTCTTTAAAACTAATATTTTCATTAGCTTTTATACTCATCTTGCAACTTAATGTAATTGCTATTCTTTCATTAAATCTATCTATATTAAATTCTTTTTCTTTTACTACAATTAAATCCAATATTTTTTTAATTGCTTCTTCCTCATTACCAATTGGTAACCATATTGGATGACTTCTAAATATTAAAGTGTTTTGACCAAAATCCTCTACTGTAAAACCAAGTGATTCAAATATATTAATATTTTCTTTAACAATAATATATTCATTATATGGTAATTCAATATTAATAGGAAAAAGCATAGATGTAACATCATTAGACTTCCCTATAACCTTTTTATAATACTCATAATTAACTCTTTCCTTAGCAGCATGTTGATCTATTAAATACATACCCATATCATTTTGACAAACTATATAAGTACCTCTAACTACTCCAACTGGATAAAGTTCAGGTAATTTATCAGAAGAAACATCTATATTTTCTTCTTCAACTTCTTCATTAACACTTCCAAAATCCATCCTTATTTCTTCATATAAAGTAGCTTTTTCTACTTCCCTATTTTCAACCTTTGGTATTAATCTAATAGATGACAATCCTTCTTCAATACTACTAATAATGATTTCTTTTAATTGATCCATTTTACTAAACTTAATGTCTTGTTTAGTAGGATGTATATTAACATCTATTAAAGTAGGATCAACATATATATTTATAACAACAATAGGATATCTGTCCTCAGGCTTATAAGTATGATAACAATCGTTTATTACTCTATTTAATTCAATATTTTTAACTACTCTATTATTAACTAAAGTTATAATATGATTTCTATTTGACTTTGTAATTTCAGGATAACAAATATAACCATTAATTTCATAATCATCATTACTACCATTTATTTCAATCATTTTCTTAGATATTTCTAATCCATAAATCTTATTAATAACTTTTAATTGATTATTAGAACCATCAGTATTAAATATAACTTTATTATCATTTAAAAGTGTAAATGAAATAGATGGATAAGATAATGCTATCTTATTAACAAATTCTACTACATTAGCTAGTTCAGAATATAAACTAGACAAATGTTTTAACCTAGCAGGTGTATTATAAAACAAATCATTAATTATTATTATAGTACCTTTTCTGGCTTCACATTTCTTTTTATATACTTCTTTACCACCTTTAATATTTATTTCAGTACCAATATCCCCAGTACTTGTTTTCATTACTACATTTGATATAGACGCAATAGAAGGCAAAGCTTCACCTCTAAATCCAAGAGAATGAATCCTGTATAAATCTTCCTCATCATATATTTTACTAGTAGCATGTCTTTGAAACGCTAAAGAAGCATCTTCATAATCCATACCTTTACCATCATCTACTACTTTTATTTCTTTTACTCCAGACTCAAGAAGTTCTATTTTTATTTTCTTTGATCCTGCATCTATACTGTTTTCAACTAATTCTTTAACAACAGAAACACACTTTTCTACAACTTCCCCTGCTGCAATTTTATTAGATAAAATTTCATCCATTATTTTAATATTATTCATAATATCACCATTAAAATTATATCATAAAAAAAAGATATTCTCTCGAATATCTAATTAGCATCTTCAACACAATACTTAAATATTGCATTTTCCATTACAAAACTATACACTTTTTCAGAACTTTCAATTGTGTAATCATCTTTAAATTTGAATTTAAATACAGATGTTATAGTTTCAACAAATCTTTCTTGTTTTTCAGAATCAATAAATGTTACAACATTACCCTTAGATTTTAAAACATCCTTATCACATATATCAATATAATCACCATCTCTAGATACATATGATTCACCATCCATAGATGTAAACATTACATATAAATAATCATCTTCAACATAATAATCATTTTTACCGAATTTATCTACAAATAAAGATAACAATTCAGCTCCACCAATTGTATAATGTAATCCAAAAGATCTAGGATTTAAATTTTGAACTAAATCACCATCTTTATTAAATGCTAATAAAGTTCTACATCCTTCTCCTTCACAATTATTTTTATTATAATATGAATCAACAATTATTGTGTTTTTATAAATTGATATTTTTTTAACTTTATAAACATCAGAAATCTCTTTTTCAGCAATAAATAATGCTTGCTTATCTTCAACTTTCTTTAATTCAACATCAATATTTTTATCATCCATCTTTAAATTTTTGATTTTAACTCTCTCATATTCTTTAGTAAAATCACAATCATCATTTAATTCACAAAAGTCAACTTCCCCTTTTTCCTTATAATCAATTGATAAAGTATTACTAGAACAACTTGTTAAAATTAATAATGAAACAACTAACAAACAAATCTTTTTCATATTTCCTCCTTTATGGGTTTAACCTTGTAGGTCCCCTATATATTAATGTTGCCTCTCTTATATTATCTATACCAAATATCTGCATTAACAATCTTGCTGATCCTATTGCAAATCCACCATGTGGAGGACAACCATATTTAAAGAAATCTAAATAAAACTGTAGTGATTTAATATTAATTCCTTTTTCTTTAGCTTGAGTTTCTAATATATCTATTCTATGTTCTCTTTGTGAACCAGTTGTAATTTCTAAACCTCTATATAATAAATCAAAACTCTTTGTTAAACCATTTTCATCTAACATATGATAAAAAGGTCTAGCACTATATGGATACTTTGTTATAAATACAAAATCAGATTTATATTCATCTTTAGCATACTTACATATTAATTCCTCTTCTTTTCTTTCAAAATCTAATTTGTTTTCAGCTTCATAACCATACTTTTCTCTAATTATTTTTTTAGCATCGCTAAATGTTATTCTAGGAAACTTAACATCATAATTATCTATTTCAATATTAAATACTTTTTTAATATCTTCTCTATACTTATCATTTATTTTAGAAAAAGTATATTTTAATAATGCTTCTTCATGATCCATAACATCTTCTTCAGAATCAATCCATGCTAACTCAACATCAATCATATTTATTTCAGCTGCATGATAACTAGTGTGTGAATTTTCAGCTCTAAATGCAGGACCTATCTCAAATACTTTATCAAATCCACTTGCTAGTGCCATTTGTTTATAAAATTGTGGAGATTGAGATAAGCATGCTGGTGTACCAAAATAATCTAATTTAAATGTCTCAGCACCACTCTCAGCACTCGCTCCACTTATTTTTGGAGTATGTATTTCCATAAAATTATTATTAACCCAATATTCTCTCATCGAATATTCCATCAATGTTTGAACTTTAAACAACAAATTATTATCTTCTCTTCTTAAATCTAAAAACCTATAATCTAATCTTGTTTCTCTTAATGCTGCATCTTTATTTTTAATATCTATAGGCAATTCAGGTAAAGATTTGCTAGTAACTTCAATATTTTTTGGTATAATTTCCATACCATTTAATTTAACATTATCATTTTTAAATAATTTACCACTAACTTTAATAGTACTTTCTAATGATAATGTAGATACTAAATCATTTAACACTTTATTACTATCGTTTTTTTCAATAGTAACTTGTACTTTTCCACTACTATCTCTCACTATTATAAATTGAACATACTGTAAATCTCTAATATTATCTATAAAACCAGAGAAAACTACATCTTTATCAATATAATCAATTAAATTATTTGCAAATATTTTCATATTACTCCTATCTTAAATTTAGATAATCCGATATATCAAATATATCCATTTCTACTTCTTCTTTAGTATCATTATCTTTTATCTTAACCTTACCACTCTTTAATTCATCATCACCAATAATTACAAAATACTTAGGATTTAACCTATCTATTGATTTAAATTGATTAGTTAATTTTCTATTTTGATAATCAGTTTCAATTTTATATCCTTGCATTCTCAAACTATCAATAATAGAATAAACTTCTTCAGGTTCTTCACTTAAATTAGCAACATATAAATCAATTCTATCATTTTTAAATAAATTTATTTCCTCGCAATTAATAGCTAATATTAATCTTTCTAATCCCATTCCAAATCCCATTCCAGGTGTTTCAGGACCATCTAAAGATTCAACTAAATTATTATATCTTCCTCCACCACATATAGTATTTTGAGATCCAAAGCCATCTATATCAGCTTGTATTTCAAATACAGTATGACAATAATAGTCTAATCCTCTTACTAAATTATTATCAACTTCATAATCAATTTCTAAAGCATCTAAATATTCTTTGACTTTATTAAACCTAATAACACTATCTTCATTTAAATATTCTGACACCTTTGGGCACTTAATCATTAATTCATGATTCATATCAACCTTACAATCAAGTATTCTAAGAGGATTCTTGTTTAATCTTTTTTGACAGTCTTCACATAATTCATTAATTCTAGGTTTAAAATAATCAACTAATTTTTTATTATATAACTTTCTAGATTCAGAATCACCTAATGAATTAATTTTAACTATAACATTCTTTAATCCAATTACTTTTAAAATATTAACTGCCAAACTAATTATTTCAGCATCAATTAATGGATTATCATTTCCTAGTACTTCTACACCAAATTGTGTATGTTCTCTTAATCTTCCAGATTGAGGTCTTTCGTATCTAAATGCAGATGAAAAATAATATAGTTTTACTGGTTGTTCCGAATTAGCATACATCTTATTTTCAATAAAACTTCTAATAACTCCAGCAGTTCCTTCTGGTTTTAAAGTTATTTCTCTATCAGATCTATCTTTAAAATCATATGTTTCCTTAGTAACTATATCTGTAGTTTCTCCAACACTTCTATGAAACAACTCAGTATGTTCATATGTAGGAGTTTTAATAAAATTATAATTATATTTATCACATATATCACTTATTAAGTTTTGCAAATAAATAAATTGTTTTCCTTCTAACCCAAATATATCTTTAGTTCCTTTAGGTTTTTGTATCATAATATCCTCCTAAAAAACAAGCACTCTATACTTTACATAATAATTATAACATGCTTTTATTATTTTTTTTATTTAATTATTCTTTCAACATCAATAACATTTTGAATTTTATTAACATTAATTATAAATTTATCTAGTTTTTCTGTATTTTCAACCAATACTATTAAATCAAATATATTTTCCTCTCCATTATTAATAGTATTAATATTTTGTATTCCAATATTTGATGTAGAAGCTTTACTAATTAATTCCATTAGAAAATTATCTTTATTACTAACTCTAATAACCAAATTAGTTTGATACTTATTATTAGTATTATCATTCCATTTAACATCTATTAATCTCTCATCTATATTAGATATATTATGACAATTACTTCTATGTATAGTAATTCCTTTACCTTTAGTTATATATCCAATAATTTCATCACCTTTAATAGGTTTACAACAACTGGCTAAATTAACTTTAATTGCATCAATATTACTAACAATAATATCATTTTTAATCTTAATATCATTATAATTATTAGATATTACTTTTTCTAACAATTTATCTTCCTTATTTATCTCTTCTTTATATATTAAATTAATAATATAAGTTGGAGAATACTTATTGTTACTAATAGATAAATATATTTCATCCATATTTTCTTCAGCCAATTCTTTTAATATTATCTTAATATTATCTTCATTATAAAACTCATTAAATGCTATCTTACTTTTTCTTAATTCCTTTTCTAATAACTCTTGTCCTTTTTTAATATTATCTTTCTTATCTATTTTAGTATAAAAAGATTTTATTCTATCTCTAGCTTGACTAGTTTTAACAATATTAACCCATTCTTTACTTGGTCCTTTAGAGCTTTTATTAATATTTACTTTAATAACATCTCCATCTCTTAATTCATAATCAAGAGATACAATATTGTCATTAACAATAGCACCAACCATCTTATCACCAATCTCAGTATGTACTCTATATGCAAAATCTATTGGTGTTGATCCCTTTGGTAACTGTATTACATCCCCTTTTGGAGTATATACATATATATCGTTATCATTTAATTCAGATTTGATTGTTTCAATCAAATCCTCACCACTAATTTTTTCATCTTTTTCTAATATAGTTCTAAAAAATTGTAACTTTTGTTCACAAAAACTTTTAGTAGCTTCACTAACATCAACTTTTTCCTTATAAGCCCAGTGAGAAGCAACACCATATTCAGCAATTTGATCCATATCAAAAGTTCTTATTTGAACTTCAAACAGTTGACCATCTATTCCAAATATAGTTGTATGTAAAGATTGATACATATTCTCTTTAGGCATAGCTATATAATCTTTAAATCTTTTAGATAAAGGTTTAAACTTAGAGTGTATTAAACCAAGAGATAAATAACACTCTGATTCAGTATCTACATATACCCTTAATGCTAAAATATCGTATATTTCATTAAATCTTTTACCGTTTTCCATCTTCTTATATATACTGTAAATAGACTTACTACGTCCCTTAATTTGATGCTTAATACCATTATCATTAAGAATATCAGATATTTTATTTTTCATTTCAATAACTGAATTATCTCTTTCCAATTTACTATTATTTAAATTCTTTACAATATCATAATATACATCTGGTTTTAAATATCTTAAACATAAATCTTCTAATTCACTCTTTATATAATGAATACCTAAATGATTGGCTAAAGGTACAAGTATCTCTAAAGTTTCTTTAGCTTTTTCCTTTTGTTTATTTTCAGGTAAAGAATATAAAATTCTCATATTATGAAGTCTATCTGCTAACTTTAATATTATAATTCTAGCATCTTCACATATACCTATTAATATCTTTTTATAATAATTAATTAAATATTCAGAACTAGTAGATAAAGGTATTTTAGAAATCTTTCTAGAGTCTACAACAATACTTAACACTTCTTCACCAAATATATTCTTAACTTCATCATCTATATCAGTAGCATGAAGTAAAGCTGCACAAAGAGTTACATAATCAGCTTTAATTTTAGTTAATATATTTGCTACATTCAAAGGATGTAATATATAGTCTTCCCCATCAGTATTCTTCTGACCTTCATGATATTTATACGCAAAAACATATGCTTTCTTAAGCATATTAATTTTATCTTCATCATCTATATATTTACCAGCATTTTTTAACAAATCATCAATAGTAATTATTTCCTGTTGCTCATTCATTATATCACTCCTAATTATTGTCTAAATTAACTTTTCTATCAATCAAAGATATTTGTTTTTTAATATAATTATCTAACAAGTCCAAATCACAACATAAAATATCATTAACCATTTCTGATAATGTTAAATTACTTGTAGACTTCCATTTAGATTCCTTTAAACAATTCCATATATCTTCTTCTTTTATATATGTTTTACCCAACTTATATATATCTCTTTTTCTATTTGATAACGCAGGATAAACTTTTTTATATAAATCTAATAAAGAATGAAATTCATTTTCCATAATATCACCCAATATAATTATATATTAAAATCAAAGAAATAAAAAGAGATGATTTATTCATCCCTTTATACAGCTCTTTTAAATATTGATTTTACTTTCATCTTAGGTTTCCCAACATATTCAACAATTAAAGTTGTACCATCATTGTTTTTTATAGTAGTAGCTTTATAAACACTTTCAGAATACTTGTTAATATTTCCTAAAAACAATCTTAATTCTTTAAAAGCACTTGAAAGTCTTTTCATATTATTTACTTCTGACAAACAAGATACTATAGATTCATTTATAAATCTATAATCTTTTTTTAATTCATAAGCTGCTAAATTATAGTAATGATAATCTTCCTTAACTTTTCTAACCATAATTTCATAATTTTTTCTATCCTGTTCGCTAATAAATTCAATTATCTTGCTATTCAGGTCACTCTTATTCATAATAATCCTCTCGAATTTTTATATTCTTTTTAATAGTGCTTTCTCAAATTCATCTATAGTAACTTCAGTACGCAAATCACAATTAGCATAAAAATTACTTATAAATGTAGCAATTTGTTCCCTAGTATAAACATTTATTTCTGGTAATTGTAATTTTTCTACTTCTTCTTTATCAGCAATAAATACATAATAACCAGCAACACCACCACGAAGTAAATCTTTTTGTCTATTTATAATAGCATACTTTGAACCATTATCAAATATATAATGTGCATTAACATTGTCTCCTAATATTCCTTCACAAATATTACTTGTTCTTTTGTCATCTGCATATAAAAATAAATCTTCATCATTATTCATTTGTCCATCTTTAAACATTGCAAAACTTAAATTTAAATCTTTATCTGCATAAATTGATAAATAATGATCTTTACCATTCCCTTTTGATACTTGTAATTCTACACCTAATTTTTCATTATCTTCTTTCCCATTTAGACTAAAAGCTTTCATTTCCATAATATTCTCCTCTTTCCTTCTTTTGAAAACATATATTTTACACAAAAATAAAAAAAAGTCAACTATTTTCTCATATACACAGTCTTTTTACTACATTCTAATTTCTCTATTGAATATCTTAACATAGTTCTAGGCATTACTTTACAATACTTATCTAAAAATAAATATAGTATATTTAAATCCCTTTTACCAACTTCTCTAAGCATCCACCCTAATGCTTTATGAATCAAATCTTCTTTGTTATTTAATAACATCTCACTCATAATAATTATATCTTTATAATCTTTATTTCTAATAAAGAAAAAAGTCGATAAAATTGCAATTCTAATATTCCACAAATTATTACTTTCAATTAATTTATATAATATATTTCTATCAATCTCATTTTCATAAATATATTTTCCTACAATATTAGGTGATGACAAATCTACTAAGTCCCAATTATTAATATATTTAGTGTTTCTTAAATATAAATTATATATTTCTTTTCTATCATTTAAATTTTTTTCATACTTAATTATTAATATAAATAAAGATAACAATCTTATTTCATGATATTTATTTTTTAATAACTTTTCGCAGTCTTTTAAATTAATTTTATTCCAATATATTTTAGATATTTTTCTTAATACCGGTACTCTAATACCTAAAAACAAATCTCCTTCACCATATTGTCCTTTATCAGTTTTAAAAAATCTTTGTAATATTTTACAATCTTCTTCAGACTTTAAACTAATTACATAATCAATCAAATCATTATACATAATATCCTCACTTATTTAGAAATGGTTCTAATTCTTTACCAGTTCCTAAATACATAATACATAAACATGTTATTACTCCAATCACAATTAAAGATAATACAACAATAATTGCTGTTTTTTTAGTCATTGCAGGTTTTTCTTCTTTAAGTTTAGCACCACAATTAAGACAAAAATCCTTATTATCAATCATTTCTTGACCACACTTAGGACATTTCATATTACACCTCATTTATATTTTTTAAAAACTCAGTTTTAAATTCAATAAATCTATCTTCCTTAATACTTTTTCTAATATCTTCCATTAATCTAGTTAAAAATCTAATATTGTGTATAGATATCAATCTACCTCCTAAGGTTTCCTTAGACATTATTAAATGCCTTATATAAGCTTTAGAATAATTTTTACAAGCATAACAATCACAATCTTCTTCAATACTTGAAAAATCTTCTTTATATTTTAAATTTCTCAAATTAATCTTTCCGTTTCTAGTAAGTGCATTTCCATGCCTAGCTATTCTAGTTGGTAAAACACAATCAAATATATCAATACCTCTTTCAACTGCTTCTAAAATATCTATTGGATCTCCTACACCCATTAAATATCTAGTTTTATCTTCTGGCAAATAAGGTATAGCATAATCTATCATCTTATACATTGTTTCTTTAGATTCACCTACAGAAGTACCACCAATAGAATAACCATCAAAATCCATTTCTACAGTTTTTATAGCACTATATTTTCTCAAATCCTCATATTCTCCACCTTGTACTATTCCAAATAATGCTTGCTTATTATTATGAACTTTCTTGCCTCTTTCAGCCCACCTTAAAGTTCTTTCAACACTTTCTTTCATATATTCATATGTAGATGGATAAGGAGCACATTCATCAAAACTCATTATTATATCAGCACCTAATTTATTTTGAATTTCAATTGATTTTTCTGGTGATAAAAATAATTCAGATCCATCAATATGACTTTTAAATTTTACCCCTTCTTCACTAATATCTTTTGGTTTAGCTAATGAGAAAACTTGATAACCACCGCTATCAGTTAATATAGGTTTATTATAATTCATAAACTTATGTAATCCACCTGCTTTATAAACTATTTCTTCACCAGGTCTTAACCATAAATGATAAGTATTAGATAATATAATATCTGACTTAGCATCTATTAACTCTTCTGGTGATAACATCTTAACAGTTGCTTGGGTACCTACTGGCATAAAAATAGGTGTTTCAAAAACAGAATCATTTATACTAATTCTGCCTAATCTTGCATTTCCATCCTTTTTAATTAATTCATATCTCATAAATTCACCAATAAAAGTATATTATATATATTAATTATTTTCAACTTACTTTATAAACATGCAATCACCAAAAGAAAAAAATCTATATTTTTCTTCAACTGCAATCTTATAAAAATCTAATATATATTTTCTATCATAAAAAGCACTAACTAACATTAACAAAGTAGATTTTGGTAAATGAAAATTAGTTATTAAACAATCAATTGCTTTAAATTTATATCCTGGATAAATAAATATATTAGTACTTCCAGAACATTCACAAAAACAATTATGTTCATTCATTATTGTTTCTAATGTTCTAGTAGTCGTAGTGCCAACACTAATAATTCTATTATTATTCTTTTTAGCAACATTTAAAATATTTGCAGTATCATTTGACATAAAATAATATTCACTGTGCATTTTATGCTCTTCTATTTTATCAATAGTAACAGGTTTAAAAGTTCCTAAACCAACATGTAAAGTTATGTAACATAACTTTATTCCTTTTTCTTTAATTTTACACAATAATTCTGGTGTAAAGTGTAAACCGGCAGTTGGAGCTGCTACACTTCCAATATTATTAGCATATACAGTTTGATATTTATTTTTATCTTTTAACTTTTCATGTATATAAGGAGGTGTTGGCATTTCTCCAATTTCATCTATTATTTCTAATAAATCCCCTTCATATTCTAATTTAAATAATCTCATTCCTTCTTCTAATATTTTAATACAAGTTGCTTTTAATTTATTAAATATAATAATAGTTCCTTCTTTAACTCTTCTTCCAGGTTTTACTAAACATAAATAAATATCTTTTTCTTTCTCTTCTAATAAAAACATTTCAATAACAGCATTTGTTTCTAACTTATTACCAATAAGTCTACATGCTATTACCTTAGTGTCATTTAAAACTAGAACATCATCTTGATTTAAATAATCAATAATATCCTTAAAATGTTTGTGTTCAACATTATTAGTACTTCTATCTATAACCATCATTCTTGATTCATCTCTTCTGTCCAATGGATGTTGAGCAATTAAGCCTTCAGGTAAATAATAATTAAAATCATCTGTTTTCAAAATAATGTGTCCTCTTTCTTAATATTAAAATGTTCATATGCTTTTTCAGTTACAACTCTTCCTCTAGAAGTTCTTTTTAAAAATCCAAGTTTCAATAAATATGGTTCATATACATCTTCTATAGTACTAGTCTCTTCATTTATAGTAGCTGCTAAAGCATCAATTCCAACTGGTCCTCCATTATATCTTTCAATAATAGATATAATTAATTGCTTATCTGTATCATCTAAACCTAATTCATCAACCTTTAATCTTTCTAAAGAAACTTTAACTATCGATAAATCAATAGAACCATTACCAAGTACTAATGCAAAGTCACTTACTCTTTTAAACAATCTATTTGCAATTCTTGGTGTGCCTCTACTTCTCATTGCTAATTCAATAGCAGCATCATCTTCAATAGGCACATCTAAAACTCTACTAGTTCTTTTAATAATCTTTTCTAATTCTTCAATAGTATAATAATTTAATTTAGATATAATTCCAAATCTTTCTCTTAATGGTGCTGATAAATCTCCAGCTCTAGTAGTAGCACCTACTAACGTAAAAGGAGGAAGATCAATTTTTAAATTCCTACTAGTTCCATCATTACCAACAATAATATCCAAACTAAAATCTTCCATAGCGGGATATAATATTTCTTCAATATATCTTGGTATTCTATGTATTTCATCAATAAATAATACATCTCCGGTTTCCAAAGTACTCAATATAGCTGCTAAATCTCCGCTCTTCTCTATAGAAGGTCCACTAGCAGTTTTAATATTTGTCCCCATTTCATTAGCAATAATATGCGCTAAAGTAGTTTTACCTAATCCAGGAGGACCATATAACAACACATGATCCAAAGATTCATCTCTCATTTTAGCAGCGCTAATAAAAACTTTTAAATTTTCTTTTACTTCAGATTGTCCAATATATTCATCAATACTATCTGGTCTAATACTAGCTTCAAAAGTATCTTCTTCTAATTTTTTATTATTTAATATTCTTTCTTCCATTACTCCTCCTATTTAAGCAATAACTTTAATGCTTCTTTTACTTGTTCACCTAATTCAATATCTTTACTTACTTTAGGCAATACTTTATTAATATCATTTAATTTATAGCCCAAACCTCTAAGAACTTCAACTAACTCCATATTAGAATCAACATAATCATTTTCTATTTGTAATTTAAATTTCCCTTTTAAATCTAATATTATTTGTTTTGCCACCTTTTCCCCTATTTTAGGGAACTTAGTTAAATAAAGAGTATTCTCTCTATTAATTGCATCCATAATTCCACTTACTGAACCAGTAGCTAACATTGGCAATGCAGTCTTAGGACCAATACCACTTACTTCTATTAAATTTAAAAACAAATTTAACTCTTCCTTAGTCTTAAACCCATATAAAGTACTTTCATCTTCTCTTAAATGTTGATATACATATATTTTATATTCCTCTAATCCAAAAGAATAAGGATTAGGAACATGAATTTTATAACCCATATTATTATTTTCTAAAACTATATAAGTAGACTCTTGATCTACAACTAAACCTTTAATATATTCGTACATTTTATCACCCATATTTATTATATCATATAGTAAAAAAATAATGAACATATGTTCACTATTTTAACTTTTTATTTAACAACAAATCAAAATATCTTTTTTTTCTACATTTATATATATCACTATTTTGAATAACCATATCATCAAGTCTATCTTTTTCAAAATATGCAAGAACATTTGAATATTGCTTATTAATAACCATCAATAAAGTTGTATCATATATTTGATCATTTACTTCTAGCCATACATGACCTCCATTTGGAGATCCAGCTGTACCTTTTAATATTGGCAAAATTCCATTTACAATAGAACAATTTTCAAACCCATAACTAAGAGTTTGCACAAAAAATCTACATCTCCCAATATTATATCCTTCCTCGAACGCTTTATTTACATCACCATTTACAACAACATTACTTAGAGAACCAAAAATATTTATTTCTTCTTCTCCAAAATCTCTTATAAAATTATTATTTATTCCATATTTAATTTTATTATAAAATTCTGGGTTACTTTCTAACAAATAATTTCTAAACTCTAGTGCCTTTTTCATTGTTGCTTTCAATAACTATATTTTTAATCATATATTCTGAATCCTCCATAATGTTTTTATTTATATTATTTATGTTTAATGTTGCTTTTAAGTCATCAATTGCTTCTTCAAAAGCAATATTTAATTCATTTGATAAACTAATATCAATACTCTCTACCAAAGTTTTTAACGATACATTTTTATTGGTTTTCTCTCCTCTAATATCACTAACAATATTAATTAATTGATCTCCATTTTCAATATTATTTTCAAAATTAAAATCTAATTTTTTAATCTCAGTTAAATGGATAGATTTATTATTTTTATATATTTCTTGAAATATTTCTTCAGTAATAAATGGAAAGAAAGGAGAAAAATTTTGTAGCAATTTATATAAAATCATATATATAGTCTTTTGACCAGAATATCTAGCATTATTTTTAAATTCTTCTGGTCTATATAATCTATGTTTTACTATTTCAATATAATTATCGCAGAAATTCCAAAAGAACTTTTCTAATATATTCAATCCTAGACCAACTTCATAATCATCCATATACTTAATATATTGTTTTTCCATTTCATTATATTTGTTTATTATATACTTATCAAAATATTCATAATTATCAAAACTCTTATCTTCATAATCAACTAAATGCATTTCAATAAATCTACAAACATTATATAACTTATTAACTAACTTCTTACCTCTATCTAAAGTATCCATTGAGAATAAAATATCTGTTCCCAATCTTCCACTTCCTGCCCAATATCTAACTACATCAGCAGAATAAGTATCAATTAAATCAATTGGTTCAAACTTATTATTTCCTTTACTTTTACTAATCTTTTCACCTTTATCAGCCATTACAAATCCTGATATCATAACATTTTCCCAAGGTTTATTGCAGAAATGATAATAACTTTTAACAATTGTATAAAAATCCCATGTTCTAATTATTTCAGATGCATTACTTCTTAAACTCATAGGATTAAGAATATTTTCATAATTACTCTCTTCTTTATACTTCATATTAATTAAAGGAGTTAATGATGAAGTAGCCCAAGTATCCATAACGTCTTTTTCAGGTATAAAGTCATCACTTCCACATTCACATTTACTATTAGGTTTATCTATTAATGGATTAACTGGTAACTGTGATTCATCTGCAAATATTGGTTTACCACATTTAGAACAATACCATACTGGAAAAGGTACACCAAAATATCTTTGTCTCGATATACACCAATCCCACGCAACATTGTTTACCCATTCATTATATCTAGAATGCATATATTCAGGATGCCATTTAATAGAATTCCCAATTTCAATAAACTTTTCCTTATTATCAATAATATTAATAAACCATTGATTAATTATAGAATATTCTATTTCCTTACCACATCTCTCATGAACTTGTACTTCATGCTCAATTTCTTCAATCTTTTCAAGATAGCCATTATTATCTAGATCACTAATTATAGCTTCTCTAGCTTCTTTAATCTTCATACCTTTATACTTATCAACTGAATCATTAATACACCCATCATTAGTAAATATATTCTTTAAAGGTAATTTATATTTATTCCACCATTCAATATCAGTTTGATCTCCAAAAGTACAACACATTACAATACCAGTACCCTTGTCAATACTAACCTTTTCATCACCAATAATAGGTACTTCAATATTTAATGTTGGCACAATTGCTTTCTTACCAATAAGATGATTATTTTTCTTATCACTCGGATTAATAAATACAGCTACTATTGCAGGTAACAATTCAGGTCTAGTTGTTGCAATAGTAAATACTTCATTATCAGATGATTTAAAATTAATATAATTAAAATTAGCATTAATAGTCTTAGTTTCTAACTCTGCTTGTGCAATAGATGTTAAACATTCATTACACCATAATGCAGGAGCTTTCTTATAATATGCTTTATTTTTATTTACTAAATCAAGAAATGACAATTGACTTATTTTAATAGATGATGGACTAACAGTTTTATACAACAAATTCCAATCAGTACTTACTCCCAATTTACTAAATAAGTTTCTAAATTCTTCTTCATATTTATCAGTAATTGAATAGCACAATTTAGAAAATTCTTCTCTGCCAATTTCACTAGCTTTCTTACCACATTCTTTTTCTACTAATCTTTCACTAGGTAATCCATTATCATCAAATCCGAAAGGATAAAAAACATTATAACCTCTTAATCTTTTATATCTAGCAATCATTTCAGTTTGAGAATAAGAAAATATATGACCAATATGAATCTTACCACTTACAGTTGGTGGTGGTGTATCAATAGAAAAAACTTCCCTTTTATCTTGTTTAAAATCATATACTTTATTATTATTCCAATAATTTAACCATTTGTTTTCTTTATCTTTAAAATCATATCTATTATCAAGCATATATTCACCTACTTTCTAAATATTCATTCATAAACTTTTTAATTTCTTTATACTTTTCAATAGTTTCTTCATTTTTAACAATTCCAATGTACCTATCAATTAATATATTAAAATAATCTTTCTCTTTAATAATATCATAACTATATTTAAAATTTAAATCAAAAAACATAGATACTTGCAATATTTTCATATCAGCACTAGTTTTAATATCATTAAAATTTAATGCTTTCTTTTCAAAAAAACTTTTATATACATTTTCAGTTACATTATCTGTTTTAAAAACTATTGCTTTACTATCTTCTACATAATGCTTAAATATATCTAACTTATCTGCATCTCTTATTATCTTACAAAATAATAATTCTTTCTCATCACATTCTCCAATTTCATGTTTATTATGATATAGAATACTTTTTTTAATTATTTCATCATAACTATTATCAACAATATAACTCCTTATATATTGATCCTTAAATAATATATCTATAGCATAATCACCATGATCAATACTCTTAGAATCATTAAAAGTATTGTATACCTTATATTGTTCAAATCTACCAATATCATGTAATAAACCTATTAATCCAGCTATTAATACTTCTTCAATACTCAATCCAATATTCTTAGCCAAACTAATACAATTTTGCATTACTCTCTTAGAATGATAATATTTATAATTAATATTACTATCATTTAAATCATACTTATTCACAAAATTATTAAACTCTTTTTCTGCTTTATCAAAATTAACCATATTACCTCCTATTAAACAAAAAAAGCACCCTAAACTAAGGACGCTTATACGTGGTACCACCTTACATAGCAAAGCTATGATCTCAATTCGTAACGAGAATAACGTTATATCCTAAGATATAATACTCACAAGCTACATTCATATATTTAATTATTAGTTTTCACCAACCACTAACTCTCTACAAAAATAAATATATTACTCCTCTTGATCAACGTATTTAATTTTTAATTTCAATTCCACCAAATACTACTGTATATGTAATAGTAATTTCATTTTTACTATCTTCTTTTTCAACCAAATTCTTATTATCAAATGCACCAAATAAAGGTAAACCTTCACTTGTTACTTTATGTTTCTTAGGTAATATTAAATCTACTCCACCAAATAATACAAATACATTAATATGTCCTTTATTATCTTTTAACTTAATATCACTTAAATCAACAGTACATCCTCCAAATAAAGCAGTTACATCACAAGATTCAAATTCTTTATTAACAACCTTTTCTTCAAGACCACCAAATAATGCACAATAACTCTTACCACCATTTGAATCTTTTTTAATAGTCTTTATATTTAATATTCTAACACCTATTAGTACTATAATAACAGGAAACAATAAAAGACCTACAATACTCTTATCAAATATTTCTAACGCTAAAATTAATGAAGAAAGACCCAATAAGAACAATATTAAATAAAATATATCAACCTTTCTTCTTTCTACCATGCCTACAACTCCAATAATCAATACCAATGATGGAAGCAAGTATTCAGAAATTTCATTAAAATCAATTATTTCAGCATTCGATAAAAACAACAATATACCTAATATTATTACAAATAAACCCAATGTTTTCTTAATCATAAAAACCTCCCATATTAATTATATTATATCATATATAAACACAATATCAACCTTCTAAATATAAAGATAAAACTTCTTCTTTAGTCAATTCCCTATTATATATTCTTAATTGATTAATAGAACCATTAAAATAATTAGATTTAGTACCACCAACACCAGGGTTACATCCAATACAAGTTACCAAATCAGAACCAGTTAATGTTGTAGGAAGATAAGAACTAATATATTCAACAAATGAATATAAATATCCATCATGATACAACTTAACATATTTAGAACCAAAATTAATTACTAATACAACATGAGTCCATTTACCAACTTGAGATGCAGGGCCATTCATATTTTGATACCCAGATCCAAAATAAGAAGAAATTGTATAGGTATTTGAACCTGCATCTTGTCTTATTTCATATCCTCCACCTTCAGTATTACTTATAATTGTTCCAACATTTGTATTACTTCCACTATTCATATATATCCATGTGGATATACTTACTGTTCCAGTCTCTATACTATATGGAAGAGCAGAATAACTAGATGATCCATCAAATGTTCCTGCCAAACCAATATTTGATGGTTTATATCCTATAGTTGAAGAATAAGATGATGGATTATATCCATTTCCACTTGTATCATTTACAGTTCCATTAAATAAATATTCTCCATATAAACCACCTGCAATACA
>JAQVSJ010000034.1 GCA_028700595.1 Bacilli bacterium
GTTGCTTCTATAGCATTATTTAGACCTGGGCCATCAGATAATATAGATTTATATATTAGAAGAAAAAATGGAGAAGAAGTAAAGTATATAGATGACAGTTTAAAACCAATATTAAAAAGCACTTATGGAATAATTATTTATCAAGAACAAATAATGCAAATAGCAAATGTTATGGCTGGTTATACATTGGGAGAAGCAGATGTATTGAGAAGAGCTATGACTAAAAAGAAAAAAGAAATATTGATAAAAGAGGAAGATAAATTTATTTCTAATTGTATTAAAAATGGATACTCTAAAGAAAAATCAAAAGAAGTATATGATTTAATATTAAAATTTGCTAATTATGGATTTAACAAATCTCATTCAGTAGCTTATTCTATGTTGTCATTTAAAATGGCATATTTAAAATGTCATTATCCAAATATATTTATATCTCGTTTATTATGTAATGTAATAGGTAATGATTATAAAACTAAAGAATATATAGGGGAGGCAAGACAACTTGGTATAACAATATTAAAACCAAGTATTAATTATAGTAATTATGAATATGATATTGAAAAAGATAAAATAAGATTTTCTTTGGCTGCTATTAAAGGTATAGGAACTGTTATTGCAAAGGAAATAGTAGATGAAAGAAAAAAAGGCAATTATGTTGATTTTTTCGATTTTATAGCAAGAACATATAATAAAGGGGTTAATAAGAAAATAATAGAAAGTTTAATATATGCAGATTGTTTTAATGAGTTCGGATATAATCATAGAACATTAATTGAAAATATTGATTCTGCTATTAATTATGCAGAATTAGCTAAGAGTTTAGATGTATCTTTAATAGAAAAACCAAATATTGAAGAATTAGAAGACTATGATAGTAAACTTTTACAGCAAAAAGAAATAGAAGTTTTCGGATTTTATTTAAGTAATACAATTGTTACTGAATATAAAAACAATTATAATAATATTATTAATTCTAATAATATTGAGCAATATTTTGATAAAAACATAAATATGATATTGATAATAGAAAATATAAAGGAAATAACAACTAAAAATAATAAAAAAATGTTTTTTATTAAAGCAAGTGATGAGTTTGGTGATATAGATATTACTGTATTTCCAGATTATTATAATGAAGCTTTCGGATTAAATATTAATGATGTTATTTATGTTTCTGGAAGAATTGAAAAAAGAATGTCAAGGTATCAATTAGTTGCTCGTAAAATAGAACATATATAAAAATTATGTTATAATATTTAATACTATGAGGTGATAAAAAATGAATTTAAGACAGAGACTTTTTGGTGCAACTATTACTATAGCTGTCTGTCTTTTTGTAACATTACCTATGTTTGAAAAAACAATTGTTGCTAAAGAACAAGCACAATTATATTATAATGTTTATCTTGATGGTGAAATTATAGGTATAGTTGATTCAAAAGACACATTAGAACAATATATAAATAATGAACAAAAAGAATTAAAAGATCAATATGGTGTAGATTATGTATATTTGCCTCAAGGATTATTTATTGAACAATATATTGGATATCCTAAAAAAATATCTACATCAAAAGAAATATATAATAAAGTTAAAGATGAAAAACCATTTACAATTAAAGGTTATGTAGTAACAATTAATAAAGATAGTAATCCTATTAAAATAAATGTATTAAAAAAAGAAGATTTTGAACAATCAATAGAAAATACTGTAAAAGCATTTATATCTGAAAAAGATTATGAAGATTTTATGAACAATAATATTCCTAAAATAGATAAAGTGGGTAAGAGATTAGAAGATATGTATATATCTGAAGAAATAACAATTAGAGAAGCTTTAATACCTGCTGATGAAACAATATTTACTAATTCTACGGATTTAACTAGATATATGTTATTTGGAAATGTTGAAAAACAAAAAGAATATACTGTAAAAATAGGTGATACTATTTCAGATATAGCATTTAATAATAAATTGGGTGTAGATGAGTTTTTAGTTGTTAATCCACAAATAATTAACGAAAATAGTTTGCTATATATTGGACAAAAAGTAAATGTAACACCAGTTTCACCAATTGTAAGTGTTATTGTTGAAGAAGAAGTAGTAGAAGAGGTAGTTGTTAAATATACTACTAAGATAAAATATGATTCCACAAAATCTTATGGATATAGAGAAATAACTCAAACTGGATCGGATGGATTACAAAAAGTAACAAGAAAAGTCAGATCTGAAAATGGTTTTATTTTAACAATTGTAATTTCTGATACAGTTATTATTGAACCAACAATCGATAGAGTGGAAGTAAGAGGAACATATAGTTTAAATGATCCAATAATTATTGGAGACACTGATTGGGTATGGCCTACGCCTTCTCCATATACTATTTCTAGTGGCTATGGTTGGAGAACTTATAAAGGTGTAACTAGTTTTCATGAGGCAGTAGATATTTGGACTAAGTATGGTAAATCAACACCTATATATGCTGCAAATTCAGGTAATGTATATGAGGTTGGTTGGTATCCAAACGCTGGCGGTAATAGAATAGTTATTAATCATAATAATGGTTATTACACTATGTATTCACATTTATCTAAAGTATATGTTAAAACTGGACAAGCTGTTAATACAGGTGAAGTAATTGGATTAATGGGAGATACAGGAGATGTATCTGGAATACACTTACATTTTGGAGTTTATGGTTGTAATAATTGTAGTGTTGTTAAAATTCCTTGGGATTATCATATTAATCCACTTAGATTATATAGGTAAAGATAATAATCTTTCCCTATTTAAAATTATGTAAAATGATGTTGGTTTTATAATATAAAAATGTTATATTGATTGTTGTATAGGAGGAGAATATGAAAAGATTATTATCAATATTTTTAGTAATTATATATGTATTATTTCTTTTTCCTATACAAGCAAATGCTCAAACATTAGGAGATTTTAAGCGAGAATTAGATGCTCTAGAAAAGAAAGAAAAAGAAACAAAAGAGGAACTTAATTTAACTAATGAAGAAATACAAATGTTAAGTAGAGAAATTAGTAATATATATGGAGAGTTAGAAGAAATAGTTGTAGAAACTACTCAAAAAGAAAAAGAAATAATTGAACTTGAAAAGAAAATTAAAAAGGCAGATGAAGAAATAAAAAAAATTATGTCTGCATATCAAATTTCTAGCGGAGATTCATTTTATTTAGAATATTTATTTGGTGCAACTACAATTACTGATTTTATAATTAGATATTCTGTAACTGAACAATTAACAAAACATAATAATAAAATAATGAAAGAAATGAATGAAAATATAGAAGAAAATAAAAAGATTCAAAAAGAATTAGCTGCAAAAGAAATAGTGTTAAAGAATAAACAAATATCTATGCGTGAAAAACAAAGTAAATTAGAAAATTCTGTTTTGTATTTAGAGGATACACATGTTTCTGTGCTTGATGAGATTAGAAACGCTAGAGAAGTAATAAAATTATATGAATCTGCTGGGTGTAAAGATAATGAGAGTTTAAGTACTTGTGCAGTTAAAACAATTCCTTCTGATACAAAATTGATATTACCACTTGAGAGAGGATATATAACGAGTGGATATACTACTGAAATGAGATGTGTTTATATTGCTATTTATGGAAGAAATGTTTGTAGCAATCATTTAGCAATTGATATTAGTAGCGGAACGGGTACAGGAACAAAAGTATTTGCATCAGCAAACGGGAAAGTTACATATGCTAAATATGAAAAATATGGTGGAAATAAAATATGCATACACCATAATATTAATGGAATTGGTTATACAACTTGTTATGCTCATTTGCATGCAATGTATGTTAAACCTGGAGATATAGTTAGTAAATATACTGTAATAGGATTGATGGGTAGTACAGGTGAATTGACAACTGGTCCCCATATACATTTTGAAGTGGGTAAAGGATTAAAAGATACATCAACTAGTTATTTGATTTTAAATCCATCTTCTGTTATTAATATTCCATCATCTTGGTCAAATAGAAATCAATAAAATATATAATATATTTTTTAAGACACGAAGGTGTCTTTTTTTTGTTTACACTTTATTAAAAAATATAAATAAAATATATAAAAAGTATTTACAAAATTAATAAAAAAGTGTATTCTAGTGGTAGACAGTGGTATATAGTGGAAGAAAGTGGGGGATTTTATGTTAATTGGTGAATTTCATCATAATATTGATGAGAAAAACAGACTAATAATTCCTTCAAAATTTAGATATGAACTTGGTGAAAAGTTTATTATCACAAGAGGTATTGATTCATGCCTGTTTGTCTATCCTAAAACAGAATGGATTAGTATTGTATCTAAATTGAATCAACTTTCTTTTACTAAAAAGGATGTAAGATCTTTTCAAAGATTTTTCTTATCTGGTGCCACTGAGTGCGAATTTGATCGTCAAGGTCGAATTAGTATTACCTCTCCATTAGCGGAATACGCCGATCTTAAAAAAGAATGCGTTGTGATCGGCGTAAATGACCGCTTAGAAATATGGTCTAAAGATAATTTTGATAAGTTTATTAATGATAACATTGATAATTTGTCAGAA
>JAQVSJ010000009.1:0-1337 GCA_028700595.1 Bacilli bacterium
CAAGTTTTCCAACTTTCTCCGCCCACTATTCTTGTTAATAACATAACAATAGTTACTAATAAGAACACAGCAACTGCAGCAATAGCTCTCTTTACAAGAACTTGAGTAGCAGCTTTAATCTCTTTCTCATCTCCAGCCATTATTGCTTTACCTAAATCAATTGTACCAAAAAGTATTAATGCAATAGGTATTATTATTTTAATAATATCAAATACTCTTACTATTATCCAGATCAAATCTTGCATTTCTGCATTACATACTGTAGTCATTTTAAATTCCTCCTTTATCTATATAAATCATATATTATAATATTTTGTTTGTCAACTTAAAACTTAAACAAACCTAACACTTTACTATCTTCTTTGTCATTTTCCAAACTAGCTTGTCTTAAAAACCCTAATTTGACAAGGAAATTGTCCAGTATTTTACTAGGTGCTCTATCATTCAAAGGTGGAACACTAAAATAAACTTTAGTATTTGCTTCCACTTCAAAATCCATTATATCTTTCGAATCCAAGAAACTCTTGTTAAGAACTATTTTCTTATTTTTCATTTGCTCAAATATATTTTTATTTTTCTTCATCAATTTATTTAACTTAATAGTTGATGGTTCTATTAAATAAAGAACATCATTACAAGCATCTTCATTAGTGCTTGAATTTAAATCAACTAAAATAATATCATATGCATCAGATAAAACTATTAATTCTTTTGAAAATTGTTCAGAAGTTGTAGAAACCATATCTTTATCATTAAAAAACATGAAATCTCTTTTATCTACTTCTAACGCAACAACTTTATAATTAGACATTAACTGTTTTTTAAGCATATATATTAATGTAGTTGCACCTGCTTGATCTGTTAAATTTTTAATACCAAGGATTTTAATACTACTTTTCTCAATTCTTTCTTTTACTTCATTAGTTAAACTATCTAATTGATGAATATGTGCAACATCCCTATATGTATTAGGATGTTCTAACAAATATAACATTCCTTCTTTATTTTTAGTAAAATTATATATTCCCATAGATATTAACTTTGATAAATATAGCGAAGATGTACTCTCTGGAGTATCATCAAGCAATAAAATTACTTTATCCATATCTAAAGCAATAGATAATTTCTGAATATTTTTTATATCTCTATAATCTTTAATTGCAGTAATATCTAAAATCATTCTTTGATAAAAAAAGTTAGAAAACATACTAATAATTTCATCCGCTTCATATTCTCCAGTAATTTTTTTTATTACATCTATTTCTAGAGAACCAAGCAATGCTTCAAATTTATTTGAAATAATTACATTCATATTAACCTCCTAACTATTTTTATCT
>JAQVSJ010000009.1:1437-16526 GCA_028700595.1 Bacilli bacterium
ATGAAACAGATTTAGAAAACACAATTAATTGTTCATGTTTACTTTCTTGTGCCCCTAAACTTAATCTGTATAACAACCTCATCATTCTCATTGAATCATTTACTGGATATCTTTGAGCAAAACCCATATATGGTTCAATAGATGAATCTCCAAGATTGATTTTTTCAACCAATTCTTTTAATCCGGGTTTAAATACTTCTGGAGCAGAATTAAGTGATTTACCCAAAGCATTTGGTATTGTATAATGTTGTGCTAAAACTTCAAGGTTCTTTAATAAATATGGTAATTGTAAATATATATCATGTAATTGTCTCTTATATATTGATTTCATTTTTGAATAACTAGATTTAAATACAAAGAATCCAGCTAAAAAACAAAGCAATACATTAATAAAGTTTAAATTACTTAAAAACATAAATACCATTGCTATAATAGTTAAGAAAGAATTTCTTACTCTCATAGAAAATAATTTTTCAATATCTACATCTATTCCATATTGAGCTTTAGCTAAAAACTCATAATCCTCTTCTCTTAAAGACATAAAATATTTTTGATTATCTTGAATAAATTTATTCCCTTGTATTACTTTCTGTTTTTGCATTACAAATAATACAATAATACCTATTAATATTATTTCCATTACTCAGCACCTACATTCTCGTTATAATATTTTTCCCCGCTAAGTAGGAAATAACTATTTATAATAACTACAGCATGCAATAAAATTTGTATATAAAACTTATCAAGCAATTTAATATATGCATCTACTCCTAATAAATATTGCAATAACATAACTAATAAGTAAAGCATAACACCATATTGTAAAAATGATTTATGAAAAGTTTTCCTGTCCATTCTATCTTTATATACGTTTTCAACTAAAGTATCTATATCAGTCAACATGCCATCCATAACATCTTTGGAATCCAGAGATCCTTCTTTAGTTATTTGATAAAACAACTGATGCATATTTTTAATAATATAATAATCATATTTTGAATTCATATATTCTATTGACTCATCTATAGAACCATTTTGATAAGATAAATCAATCATGTGCTTAACATCAGATAATAATGGATCTTCTAGTGTTCCAGAAGAATATACACCCTCTAATGCTCTAACAAAAGAATCAGTAACTGCAAACTCCATTATTGTATTAGTAGCATATACTTGTATTTGTTCAAATATATATTCGCTATATGTCTTTTTATATCTTAAATAACTAATATAAGGAATAATCAATATTGCAATTATTACATATACAATACTTATTATAATATTATAAAAATATAAATAAGATATAACAAAAGCTCCTCCGGCAAATAATGCTACTTGAACAATATATTGTTTAGTAGTGTATTCTAAACCAAGTGATTTAACTTTTTCTCTTATTTGTTTATAAGTATATGGAGCATATTTTTCATATGTATCACTTACTTGTTTTACTATAAATTTATATACATTACCTTGATCTTTTTGTCTATAAAAGAAAATAAACACAAAAATAAGTAATATTGCAAATATTTCCATAACATACCCCTTCCTAATCTATAACTTCAATCTTTTCATTATTTCTTTCAGTTTTTTGAACAAAGATATCCTCAGCTATATTAACGCCTTGAGAAGATAAACGTTCTATTAAATATTTTGTAGGATTCGATAAAAACACCTGTCCTCCCATTGTTTTCTTATAAATAATATTACTCTTTGGAACATTATTTTCATCAATATAAAATTCACATACTTCACATATTTCACGAATAAATCTTTTACTTTCTTTATCTTGATACCCTCTAACATGTACACCTAATTGAACATATCTATGAATAGTCTTTAAAAATTGATCTACATCAATATTTGTTTCCATCAAACTATACATACGAGAAGGTATTGATTCCGCTTTATCTGAGTGTATTGTTGATATAATATTATGACCTGATGAAATAGAGTTTCTAACCGCTAATACTGCTTCTGCACTACGAACTTCAGATAATAATATCCATCTTGGATTTTGTCTCATACAAGTTACTAACACTTCAGAATAAGAAGCAATATTATTAATTTTCATTGCAATAATATCCCTTTGAGGAAATATTATATCCAAATGTAATTCCAAAGTATCTTCTATAGTAATTAACTTTTCATCAGCTTTAGTATGAGATGCTAAATATTTAACAAACTCAGTTTTACCCGAACCCGTTTCACCACTTACTATAATATTACTATGTCCTTCAACACATTTTAGTAAGAAATCATGTATTCCTTCAGTTATATATTTTTCTTCTAATATTTTTTCTTTTACCAATCTTATCTTAGCTGGTGTTTTACGCAATAATAATGCTATTCCATTACTTGCAATCGAATCATGAACAAAATTCAAACGAAGTTCTGCACTTTCAGCATCCAAAAAAGGATGAGCCATATTAAATGTTTTTCCCATCATATTTGCACATTGAAATGCCAATTTTTCTACAACTGCATTAGTTACATCTTGAACTTCTGCTCTATATACACCTTTTGATAAAGACTTTAACCATAATTGCCCATTATTACTATAAGAAATATCAGTTATATCATCATTTTCTAAATATTTTGATAAGGGTCCAAAGTCTACGTTAGTGAATATATTGTCCATATTATCAACCCCTTATTGATTATTGTTCTTCAATAAATCCAGTATTAACTTCAATAAATGCTTTTAAATATTGGCTAGTTAAAGTAATTGAACCTGGTTCAGTACTATATGATTCAGTACTTGGAACAGGTATCAATTCAGCTGATACTGATTTAACATTTGATAAATATGATGCTTTTCTCAACATAATATGCATCTCTTCTGGAACTGCAAATATTATTATACTTGGAGTTTTAGCGTCTTGAGCGTTTTCGAAAACATGATTACCATTTTTATCTTTAACTGCTAAAACTTTAATATTAGAAACTAATTTTCCTACAATTATTTTGCCATCAGCATTTAAAGCTTTAAAATATAAATCAATATAATTTCCAGGAAATATTGAATTACCATAAGTAGATTCAGTATCTACAGATAAATTATATGCAGTATAACCTTCTTCAATATTAACGAAAGCTGAATCAGGTAATTCAGATATAGTTACAACTGTATCTTCAAAAAACAAACTTCCTTTTGGAATCATAGTATTATAATTTGACCATTTCCCAATAATATTATTTCCACTTTTTATAATATCTCCCATCAACATTGCTGGTGGTATATTAGTATATCCAATCATATCATCAGTAATTTTAGTTCTTGGTTGTATTGTTACTTTTGCATAAGGTATATTCTTTATTGGATTAATAGCTTGTTGAACACGATAATTATATCCAAATCCTAGAATAGCAATTGCTAATATTAATCCTATAATAGTTACTGTATTTTTATTTTGAAAAAATCTTTTAATTTTAAAACCTAAATTTCCCATTTTTATCTTCCTTTCTATTCTTAAACAATTATATCATACTTCAAATAACGTTTCTATAAATATTAAGATTTTTTTAATAATTTGCTATTAGAAACATATATAATAGTTACCAATACCGAAATTAGCGAAACATAAACAACGACTTCTCTATAATCAATAATTATTTTATTACTTTCTAACTTAACATATATTTTATTTTCCGGATCTAATTTATACAAATATTCTCCGTTTATTATATTATCTTTTTGATTATATTCTAAATGTTCTAAACTTCTATAATAATTAATTCCATCTATACTGAACTTTATAATATAATTTTCATTATTTTCAGGTAAAACTATTTTAAAAGTAACATTATTAATTTCATATTTACTATCTGCTAATATAAAATATAAATCATTTGTATATTTTAATTTTTCTCCTTCTTGCTTTATATTATAAGAAAACTTAATATTATCTTTTTCTTTTAAAAACTTCTTATCGCTTCCAACTATAAAAATATGATGTTCGTCATTTGCAAAGCGAAAATTTTCATGTTCTGTTATAAAATTCATGTTATTTAACTCAACACTGTAATTATAAATTTTATTCTTATATTCATATGGTCCATCATTTGGAATTAATATTTCAATATAATTAGTTAAGTTATTTTTTTCATATATTATTTTAGTGTTAAAAGTATTATAAAAATAATACGAATTTTCTCCTAATACAGAAACATATGCATCATAATTATCAATAATTATTTTATCTTGTGCATTTACCGAAATAGGAAATAAAACTAATAATAAAAATAACCAACCCTTTTTCATATACTCACCTATTTTATAACAAAATTATAACATAATAATATTTAAAAATATAGATATTATCTATATTAAAAATTATATTTCTTTCTTTTAACTAATAATATTATTACTATACCAATTATTCCTACAATTATTATAGAAACCAATATAGTTATATAATTATTATATATAAAATTCAAAAAAATATCTATAAAACTTTCCTTCTCTTCAATTATATTATCATCAGGTTTTTCTTGTAGTTTTTTTATACTTTCAATGTATTCATTCATAGCGTCTTCAAAAGCTTCTAAAGATAAATTAACTCTTGAACTCTCTTTACAAAGTACATAATCTTCATATCCTTCACACAAAATATTTTCTGAATATTTATTATAATAAGGAATTGAAACAATCTTAGTATAAGTATTATAACCATTACACTCTGTATTAGAATTTGCATATATTTGAAAATTCTTTATCGATCCTGGTAATATCTTGTTTATTGTAAAATGATCTTTATATACAATATTAGTATCTAAATCCTTAACATTAAGTTCAAATGGTATATTATTAACTAATAATCTAAAATAAACGACCCCATTATCCAAATATTTTTCATTTGAATATATTATTTCAAAAGCTCTTAACCTTAATTCATTTCTAAGATAAATAGTACAATTAGGATTTGTTACCTCATAATATGCATTTACTGATATTGGAAAAAACAAAAATGCCAATATTAAAACTATTTTTTTCACACTATCACCCCTTTATTCTATTCATATTTATTTATAAATTTTATTATTTCATATTCGTTCATATTACTATTTATATAATCAATTATTAAATGGTTTTCAAAATATACAATACATGGAATATTTATATCTTCGTTTAAATTAGTATATTTCTTATAATAATTATCAATTGAAATATCTTTAATATCCAAATATATAATTTGTGAATTTAATCCGTATTTAGAGACAACTTTCTTAAAATTCTTTTCAAAGCTTCTACACTCTATATTGTCAGAGATACAATAATATATAAATCCATTAGATACTTCTTGCATATATGTTTTATATTCTTCAAAAGTTACTTCTGATAAATAATCAGATATTATTGAAGTACTATAATTATATTCTTTATATATTTTATACCACTTAATAGAATATATAATTGAACAAACAGTAATAATTAAAATTATACTAAGAATAATATCTTTCTTTGTTAATTTATATTTCATATTATCACCTTCTCTATTATTTTAACATATATGTTTTACTTTTTTTCAAATTCTTCTACTCTTTTAGCATAAGCTTTTATTATATCCTCTTGAAATAACTTATTATATTTAAATTTCTTTTTATTCATAATATAATCAAATAATGCTGGATTAAGAATAAGTACAGGTCCTAATATATAAGTTGCAATTAAATTATTATCAACAAGAAAGTCTATTTTATTAGTTTCCTTATTTCTAATAACTTGTTTGTCTTTACCACATAAATAACTCATTTGATTTTTAAACCCAACTACCTTAATATCTTTAAAATATTCAATTACATTTTCATTATATCTTAATCTTTCTATTCTTTTGGAATAAAAGTTATATAATCCAAGACATTCAATTTTATTTTTATTTGCCTTTTCAATATACTTCCCAAAATATTCAATAGAATTACCAGTTGCTAAAATAAATACACCATCTTTAATTATTTTTTTAATTTCTTTTTTATAATTATTTAATATTACAGCTATTTCTTCTTGTTGACTCTCAGTACACGGACCCATATATAAAATATCTATTTTATTATTTAAAAAATAGGGCTTATCATTTAAATTTGTATAAATAATTTTTAAATTAGGTATATTTTTTTCTAAAAACTTAACATTACCATTATCACCATATAAATTCATATATTCAGGATATAAAACTTCTAATATTATCATTTTAAACACCTGCAACTTTCTTTTTCAATTGTGATGCAATGTCATAACCATATAATTCATATAATATGATAACTTTATCTATATTATCTTTAATAATTAAAGTTTCAATATCATTATAATCCTCTTTAGTTAATATTATATTTTCATTAATACCTGCTAATTTCAATCTAACACTTAAATCATAACATCTATTCCCACAAACAATAATTTGTTTTATATCTTTTTTATTTAACAATTCAAAATCAGTATCATATAACCAAGAAATATCTTCACTTCCATGATGTTTATCCTTTGTATCTGTTACAAGCAATATAATTGATTTATTTCCTTTTAAATTAGATATATAATCAATAGTTAAAGAAGTAGAAATAGGATTCTGATTTTTAGATAGCATACTTAATACTTCAATATCATTATTTTTAATACTATCATATCTGGTTGCTTTCAGTTTTAAACCTTCTAATCCATTATTAATTTGTTTATGTGATAATCCATAAGTTCTTAATAC
Organism: Bacilli bacterium; assembly: GCA_028700595.1. Classification (GTDB taxonomy): domain Bacteria; phylum Bacillota_I; class Bacilli_A; order RF39; family UBA660; genus JAQVSJ01. The sequence goes on from JAQVSJ010000009.1 coordinate 8,133, forward strand.
TGCAACAGTACCTATTAAATTGTATAAATTATATATACTATCTGATATCATTTTATATTCATATTTTTCTTTATTTTCTTTTATAAATATTTTTTTATTTTTAAAATCAATATCAGTACCAATAAAATCTCCTTTAGGCGATTTAAAACTACACTTAGTACAATGTGCATAACCAATATGATGATAATGAACATAATCAAACTCTAATTTTGATTTACATAAAGGACATACATTAATATCTCTTACTATATTATTTTTAACATCATCACTAATTTTATTTAACGAAAAATAAATTCTTTCATTTTCTATACTTAATCTATTAGATATTAAATCATCAGCATTTAATATTAGCTTAGTTGATTTCGGTATATTATTATTTAACATATTAAATATAAATTCAGAATGTCCATTTCTTTTAATAGAATCTCTAAACAAATTAGTGCATATTAAATACGTTGGCTTTATATGCTTATATATTTGGAAAGATCCCCTCTCATCAACTTCAAATACAGCAACATCTTCTTTAACTTCTCCTTTTAAATTACATTTTTCAATAATACAAGAAGCTATACCAGGAGCCATATTAGAACCTTTAGAATTATTTATTACGGATATATTGTTTTTTACTAATACTTCTTTTATTAAATTTGAAGTACTAGTTTTACCATTTGTACCAGTTACAGCTATAACTGTATTAGGAACTTTTACCATACTTAAAAATTTATTACATATTTTAATAGCAATAGCACCTGGTAAATGAGTTCCTCTGTCTTTAAAAAATAATTTTATTATATAAGAAATAATTTTTGATATGAATAATGCTAAATAAAATCTAAAAGTTTTTTTCATATTACACCTCAATAATATTATATCAAAAAAACATATGATAATCATATGTTTATTCTTTTATAACTATATTTAATAATTTATTTTTAACAACAATAATCTTAATTATATCTTTACCATCAATATATTTTTTTACATTATCATTATTAAATGCTATTTGTTTCATTTCCTCTTCACTTATATTTATATTTACTTCTATTTTACCTCTTATCTTACCATTAACTTGAACAATTAAATCATATGAATCTTCAACAATCTTAGATTCATCATAAGAAGGCCACTCCGAATAGACCAGACTTTCTTTATTGTTAATCAATTCATTCAGCTCTTCACATATATGAGGTGCAAAAGGATATAACAATTTCAATAAAACATAATAATCAGACTTAGTTATATATATATTCTTATAATATTCATTAGTTAATTTCATTAATTCAGATATTGCAGTATTATATTTAATGTTTTCTATATCAGAAGAAACCTTTTTAATAGTTTTATTTATAATAGCTTCAAATTCACTAGTATATTCTTTTCTATCTACTACTCTATCTTTAAGATTATATACTCTATCTAAAAATCTACTTATTCCTTTAATAGAACTGTCATCCCACGGTGATTCTAATGAATAATCTCCCATAAATAATATATACATTCTCAATACATCTGCGCCATAAGCATTAATAACATCAGAAGGATCAACAACATTACCTCTAGATTTACTCATTTTCTCTCCATCAGGACCAAGAATAAGACCTTGAGCTGTTCTCTTTAAAAATGGTTCTTTAACAGGAACATAACCAATATCATATAAAAATCTATGCCAAAATCTAGAATAAATTAAGTGTCTAGTTACATGTTCCATCCCACCATTATACCAATCTACTGGTAACCAGTATTTTAATTTATCCTTATTTGCTAATTCTTCATTATTAAATGGATCAATATATCTCAAGTAATACCAAGATGATCCTGCCCATTGAGGCATTGTATCTGTTTCTCTTTTAGAAAGTTCTCCACATATTGGACATTTACAATTAACAAATGAATCAATTTTAGCTAACGGACTTTCTCCATCAGTTCCGGGTTCAAAATCATTTATTTCAGGAAGTTTTAAAGGTAATTCTTCATAAGGAACACCAACTGTTCCACATTTTGGACAATGTATTAAAGGTATAGGTTCACCCCAATATCTTTGTCTATTAAATGCCCAGTCATTTAATTTATATTGAACACCCTCTTTTCCAATACCTTTATTTTTTAAATATTCAATCATCTTATTTATTGATTCATTTTTATTATCAATACCATTTAAAAAATCAGAATTAATCATAATACCATCTTCTTCATATGGTAGTTGAGTTTTTTCAACACTTCCATTTATGATTACAGGTATTACTTCAACATTGTATTTTTTTGCAAAGTCATAATCTCTACTATCGTGAGCTGGAACAGCCATAATAGCACCAGTTCCATAATTCATCATTACATAATCTGCTACATATATTGGTATTTCCTTATTATTTAAAGGATTAATAGCAGTTAAACCATCAATTTTTACTCCTGTTTTATCTTTATTTATTTCAACTCTTTCAAATGCAGTTTTCTTCAATGTATTACTCTTATAATTATTTATTTCATCAATATTCTTAATAATATCTTTACTACTATTTATTAATGGATGTTCAGGTGCTATAACCATAAAAGTTACACCAAATAAAGTATCAGGTCTAGTAGTATATACTTCAACTAACTCATCAGTTTCTTTTAATTTAAAATTTACATATGCCCCTTTACTTTTACCAATCCAATTTTCTTGTTGTAATTTAATTTGAGGTAAAAAATCAACTTCATTCAATCCTTCTAGTAGTTTATCAGCATAATCAGTTATTTTTAAATACCAAACTTCTTTTTCTTTCTGAATAACATCATTGTGACATATATCACATTTACCACCTTGACTATCTTCATTAGACAATACAACCTTACAATTAGGACAATAATTAACATATGTTTTATTTTTAAATACAAGCCCATTCTCAAATAATTTTAAAAATATCCATTGTGTAAACTTATAATAATCAGGATTAGTTGTATCAATTGCTCTAGAAAAATCAAAAGAGAAACCAATACTCTTTAATTGATTTGTAAACTTTAATATATTATCATCCGTTACTTTTCTGGGATGTGTATTAGTTTTAATAGCATAATTTTCAGTTGGCAATCCAAAAGCATCAAAACCAATAGGAAATAAAACATTATATCCTTGCATTCTTTTCATTCTAGATAAAACTTCTAGTCCCATATAAGCCTTAATGTGTCCAATATGCATACCATTACCACTAGGATAAGGAAATTCAACCAAACTATAATATTTCTTCTTAGAAAAGTCTTCTTTTGTAACAAATAAATTATTGTTTTCCCAATACTTTTGCCACTTCTTCTCAACTTCTTTAAAATTATACATATGTACCTCCTAAAAAATAAAATACTACGATCTAAGGACGCTTTTACGTGGTACCACCTTAGTTCACAGTATTTCCATGCACTCATTATTATATCGTAATAAACGTTTTAAGTTCCAAAACAAGTTCACAATACTTATTATTTAGTTTTCACCAACCACTAAATCTCTACTTAACAAGTTAATTGTTACTACTTTTCTTCATTACTTAACATATTAATTATAATATATAATATTTCCAAAGTAAACATAATACTATTATTTAAACAATATTTTTGATAAGATATTATTAGGTGATAATATGAAACTTATAAAAAGTATATCAATATTATTAATATTACCAATACTAGCAATAATATTATTACTCGTTCTAAAAAACATTAATAGTATAAGTTTTTTAGAAGGAAAAATATTAGAAATTAATAATAAGGAAAGTCTTAGACCTACAATATTAATAGAAAATCAAAATGGATTATATAGTATTACATTTATAAAAGATATTAACTTAAAAAATCAAAATATAAATATTGGAGACACTGTATATATTAAGATAAATTCTGAAATAATGGAAAGTTATCCTATGCAAGCAAGAGGACATTCAATAATGTTATTAAATAAGGAGGAACAATGAGAAAACTAAATGAAATATTTAATACTGACCATGATGTAGAAATTAATGATGTGAAAACGAACTCTAAAGAAGTAAAAGAGGGAGATTTATTTGTTTGTATTAAAGGATTCAATGTAGATAGACACGATTATGTAAAAGATGCAGAGATAAATGGAGCAAAAGCATTAGTAATTAACAGAGATGTAGATAGTAACTTGCCTCAAATAAAAGTAAGCAATACAAATGATGAACTTGTAAATATAGTTACTAAATTTTATGATTATCCATCAAAAAAAATGAATATGATTGGGATTACAGGTACAGATGGAAAAACTACTACAAGTACAATAATATATCAATTATTAAATAAATTTGAAAAAACAGGATATATTGGTACAAATGGAGTAATAAGTGATAATTATAATGAAACAATTAATAATACTACTCCAGTTCCAGAACATATGCACAGAATATTAAATCAATTATATTTAACTGGTTGTAAAAATGTAGTATTAGAGGTTGCTTCTGAAGCTTTAGCACAAAAAAGATGTGATCAAATTGAATTTGACTATTCAATATTTACAAATATATCACCTGAACATTTAAATTATCATGAAACGATGGAAAAATATTTAGATGCCAAATGTATACTATTTGAGCAAACAAAAGCAAATGGTTATTGCATAATAAATATAGATGATACAAGTAGTAATAAAATAATTGAAAAATGTAACGGGAAAATTATCACTTATGGTAAAAATATGAATTCAGATTATATAATTAGTGATATAAAAACAGATGAAAATAGCACAAGTTTTAAACTGAAAAATAAAAATGAAATATATGAAATAAAAATACCATTAATCGGAGAATTTAATGCTTATAATATGGCTGCATCATTAGCTGTATTAAATAATATGGGGTATGAAATAAAAGAAATACAAAAATATTTTGATAATTTGTTTATTCCTGGTAGATTTGAAGAAATAAAGTTAGGTCAAAATTATAGAATAATAATTGATTTTGCTCATACTCCAAATGCAGTTAATAATATACTTGATTATGCTAATTCTGTTAAAAAAAATAGAATAATAAGTGTTTCCGGTGCAGCAGGTGGAAGATGGAAAGAAAAAAGACCAATAATTGGAAAAGCTTTAATTCAAAAATCAGATTATGTAATATTTACTTATGATGATCCTAGAACTGAAGATGTAAATGAAATAATCAATCAAATGCTTTTAAACGTTGAGAATAATAAAGAAAAATACGAAAGAATAACCGATAGAACTGAAGCAATAAAAAGAGCAATAGAAATTGCTCAAAAAGATGACATAATATTAATTCTTGGAAGAGGAAATGAAACAACGGTTCCGATTAATGGAGAATTAATACATCAAAATGATTTAGAAGATGTTAAAAAAGTAATAAAAGGTGAGTAATCACCTTTTTTCTATATATTCACTATAAGTAACCATCTTATCAACGTACTTACAATCATCAACAAATTCAACAATTCTATTTGCAGTAGTATCAATGACTTCATGGTCATTTGTTCTCAATAAAATAGCACCACCAAATTCTTTCAAACCTTCATTTAAAGATGTAATTGTCTCTATATCAAGATGATTAGTTGGCTCATCTAATATTAGAACATTAGCGCCACTCAACATCATCTTAGAAAGCATACATCTTACTTTTTCACCACCGCTTAATACATTTATTTTCTTCAATGATTCTTCACCAGAAAATAACATTCTTCCAAGAAACCCTCTTACAAACTGTTCTTCTTTATTTTTAGAAAACTCTTGTAACCAAGTAACTAAATTATTATCACTTTGAAAATATTTTTCATGATTTTTTGGAAAATATGAATACAAAGCACTTGATCCCCAAATAATATCTCCACTATCAGGTTTAATATCACCAGCTATTACTCTAAATAATGTAGTTATAGTTAATTCATTAGTTCCTACAAATGCAATTTTATCTGTATTGTTAACATTAAAATTAAAATTTTTCAATATTTCCTTACCATCAATACATAAATTGACATTTTTCAACGTTAATACTTCTTTTCCTAATTTTTTATCTTCTTTAAAATTAATATATGGATATTTTCTAGTAGAAGGTTTAATATCATTTAATATAATCTTTTCTAAAGTTTTCTTTCTAGAAGTTGCTTGTTTAGATTTAGATGCATTAGCAGAGAATCTAGCAATAAAATCTTTTAATTCTGCTATTTGTTTTTCTTTTTTAGAATTTGATTCCTTCATTTGTCTTTGAATTAATTCACTTGATTTTCTCCAAAAATCATAATTACCTACAAACAATGTTATCTTTTCATAATCAATATCTACAATATGAGTACATACTTTATTTAAAAAATGTCTATCATGTGATACTACTATTACTGTATTTTCAAAAGTAATTAAAAACTCTTCAAGCCACAATTTAGCATTAATATCCAATCCATTAGTGGGTTCGTCTAATAATAATATGTCTGGATTTCCAAACAAAGCTTGCGCGAGAAGTATTTTAACCTTATGTACATTTGAAATATCAGACATCTTTTTATCAAATAAATCATTAGGTACACCTAATCCATCTAATAATATAGAAGCGTCACTCTCTGATTGCCATCCATTTAATTCAGCAAATTCACTTTCCAATTCACCTAATTTAATACCATCATCATCATTAAAATCAGTTTTACAATATAACTTTTCTTTCTCTTTCATAATATTATACAACTTACTATTACCCATTATAACTACATCTAATACAATCATATCATTATATATATTGTGATCTTGTTTTAATATTGATAATCTTTCTTTAGTATCATATATTACTTCACCAGATGTAGAATCAATCTCTCCAGATAACAGCTTTAAAAAAGTAGACTTACCACTACCATTAGCACCTATTAATCCATAACAATTCCCATTTAAAAACTTAATATTAACATTTTCAAATAAAGTTCTTGTTCCAAATTTTAATGTAAGATCCTTTGTACTTATCATATTGCACCTCTTAAATCAGTAATAAGTATATAAGAATTATTACAAAAAGTAAACATTATTAGTTGACATATACTCAAATATTGATATAATTAATTATGCCTACTGCAGATGTAGTTTAATGGTAGAACCTCAGCCTTCCAAGCTGACTACGTGGGTTCGATTCCCATCATCTGCTCCAAAAGATAAAATCGTCGCACCAGTGCGATGTTAATTGATTAAATCAATCGAAAGATTGATTTTTTTATGTTTAAGAAAGGAATGGTGTGTATGATTAATATTACAAAAAAAGAAATTGAAATGAGTTCTGATCTCATTACTAAATTAAAATGGGCTTGTGGTTCTAACTATAAAGCGACTAATGGAAGTCTCCGAATTGTTGACCATACCAATATTGCTTATGTAGAACCTCATAAGGTTATTATTAATAATGTCCTGTTCTTAATGTTTAATGAGCATGAATTTGTTTATGTTGAAAATCTATCTAATAGAATACCTATAACTAATTTAAAAGACTATTTAAGAAAGATATAACTAGATAATTAAATTGACAATAGGTAGTAATATGTTAGGCTTAAATGCCAAAGGCTAAATAATACCAGCCTTTGGCTAGCCGATAAAAACATATTACTAGGTTCCTGTTGTCAATTAAGACTAATACTGTGCCCATAAATGGGTATTGACAAAATAAATAATAGTGATAGTATATATAACCAATAAAGACAAGCAGTATCGTCTTAAAAAGGGGTGGATACGATATGCCTAGAATTGAACGAGAATATATAAATCAAAATATTATTTATTCAATGGGAGTCAAGAGTATTAGTTAATAATGCTTTTGGCTCTCATTTTTTGTTAAAAAGGAGGTTTTTAAAAAACATGGAAGAAAAGAAGATTGCAGGTATTTATATTAGAGTATCAACTGAAGATCAGGCTCGTGAAGGTTTCTCGCTTGGAGAACAAAAAGAAAAATTAATGGAATTATGTAAATTCAAAGGTTATGAAGTATATGAGCTTTATGAAGATGCAGGAATAAGTGCTAAAGATATAAAACATCGCCCTGCATTTCAAAGAATGCTTAATGATATTAAAGAAGGTAAAATCAATTATATTGTTGCCTATAAACTAGATAGAATTACAAGAAGTGTTAGAGATTTAGAAGAACTCATTTCAAAGTTAGAAAAATATAATTGTTATTTAGTATGTGATAGAGATGATGTTAATACTTCTACTGCTAATGGTCGATTCTTTATCAGAATGCTAACTGTGCTGTCTCAACTAGAAATTGAAATAACATCTGAAAGAACCAAGTTTGGTTTAAATGGTGCGATCAAAAGCGGACATTTGCCAGGTGTATTACCACTAGGTTATAAGAAAGATGGAAATAAGAAAACAATTATTAATGAACTTGAAAAAGATATTGTTATTAGGATATTTAATATGTATTTAGAGGGTAA
>JAQVSJ010000010.1 GCA_028700595.1 Bacilli bacterium
AATATATATTAACAATAATAAAAATTATTATAATAATAGTTTTCTATAAAATAAATATCAATCCTTTCGAGTTGATATTTATTATTAAGTTCAAATTTATAATTTAAACAAATACACTATATGGAGCAAGTGGCGGGAATCGAACCCGTATCTCAGCCTTGGCAAGGCCGCGTACTAACCATTGTACTACACCTGCATAAACTATAAATATTAATTTATAGTTTTTTTTATTTTTTCTATTATATCATTTATATTTATTTCTTCAATATTGTTTTCTCTTCTTTGTTTGAATTCTACAATATTATCAGAACATTTATTACCTACCAATATTCTTAGTGGTATTCCTATTAAATCCATATCATTTAATTTAACTCCAAGTCTTTCATCTCTATCATCTAATATAGTATCTATATTTAATTCAATTAGTGATTTATATATTGCTTCTGCTAATTGTGACTGTGTGTCATCTTTTGAATTAGCTACAACAACACATACTTTATAAGGAGCTATATTTATAGGCCATATTATACCTTTATCATCGTGATTTTGCTCTATTAATGAGCTTATGCATCTTCCTATCCCTATTCCATAAGAACCCATTACAACTGGTTTTAAAGCGTTATTTTCATCTAAATAATTTAATCCTAATGCTTCTGAATATTTAGTCCCTAATTTAAATGTATTTCCTACTTCTATACCTTTCTTAAATACAATTTTTTTACCACATTTTGGACAAATATCTCCTTCTTTTATATATCTAAGATCAGCATATTCACATTTAAAATCATTAATATTAACATTTTTATAGTGATAATCAGTTTTATTAGCACCAATTATAAAGTTTTTCATTGATTTTAACTTATTATCAGCAATTAATTCAATATTTAAACCTATTGGTCCTGCAAAACCAACTTCAGCATTAGTAATTCTTTCTACATCTTTAGCTTCTGCTAATTCTACATTAGTTGCTTTATATAATTTTTGTAATTTAACTTCATTTACTTCATCTTCACCATTTATTAAGACCGCAACAAATTTATTATCTACTTTATATATTAAAGTTTTTAAAAATTTGTTTGATTTCTCATTAAAAAAGTTAGTTAATTCTTCAATTGTTCTAGATTTACCTGTATTTACTAATTCTTTATCTAATTCTAATTCATTATTTTCTATATTTTTTTCTATACATTCTGCTATTTCAATATTAGATGCATAATCACAACTATCACACAATACAAGTATATCTTCTCCAATATCAGTAATTGCTTGAAATTCTTCTGATAATATTCCACCCATAACACCTGTATCAGCTTTTACAATTGTGTAATTAATACCAATTCTATTAAATATATTCTTATAAGCATTATACATTCCATTATAAGATTCATTTAAATCATCTAAATCCTTATCAAAAGTATATGCGTCTTTCATAATAAACTCTCTAACTCTAATTAATCCATATCTTGGTCTTGCTTCGTCTCTAAACTTTGTTTGTAATTGATATAAACTAAAAGGTATATCTTTATATGATTTAATCTTATTAGAAGCTGCTAAAACAAACATTTCTTCGTGTGTAGGTCCTAAAGCATACTTTCTATCAAATCTATCTCTTAACGTAAAAATACTTTGTTTAAAACTTTCTCTTCTTCCAGAAGCTTCAAATAATTCTTCTTGAATTAAAACAGGCATCAATAGTTCCTCACTGCCTATTTTATTCATCTCTTCTCTAACTATATTAGAAACATTATTTAATACTTTTAAACCCATTGGTAAAAACATATAAACACCAGCAGAACTCTTTTTGATCATTCCACTTCTTACTAATAGATTACCACTAACAGAATCTTCATTCTTAGAATCTTCTCTTAAAGTATAAAAATAACTATTTTTAAGTTTCATATATTCACCTTCGTATTTAAAGTATAACAAAAATATATCAATATTTCTATATTTTCTTTAAATATCTTTCCATTTCACTATATATACATCCACAATATTTTTGCATATATAAATTTAAATTCCTAGCTTCATTTTGTCCTTCTCTAAAATTAATTCTGAAATCTTTATAAATAAAATCTATTTTATATTTTTTAGAAAGATCCTCACACATTTTTTTAATATCCTCATGTTTTTGATATGGACTTATTAATAAAGTTGTAGTAAAAGCATCATAACCATTTTCTTTGGCATAATTTGCAGTTTCTTCTAATCTTTTTGAATAACAATAAGAACATCTATCTTTTAAATTATTGATAACATTCTTAGTAAATTCAACTAATCCATATTCATTATTATAAATCACTTCTAATCCAATAGAATTAGAATAATCTTTTAAACAGTTCATTCTTGACCTATATTCAGTATAAGGATGAATGTTAGGATTATACCAATAACCCACTACATCAATTTTATCTTTCTTTAATTCTTCTATACATTTAACACTACAAGGAGAACAACATATGTGTAATAAAACTTTCATAAAATCACCATATAAATTATATCATAAAAAAATCAGAGATACCTCTGATTAATTATTATTTGATCTTTTTAGTTCATTTCTTATTTGTTCATAATTGTTTTTTATTACTGCGTAATTCTTTTCTTCTACAAAATTATTATTATTTTGCTCAATAAGCCTATCACTATATTCTTTTATTTTTAATTTTATTTGATCTTTTTCACCATTAATAAGACTATTTAATATTGCTTGCTTTTCTTCATTAGTGATTTCTTCATTATAAAATTGACTATTTAAATATAAATCCTCTCTATGTTGATTACATTTTATTTGAAAATCTTGTATTATTTTAGCTTTCCCTATCCTCCAAATACCATCTCTAATTGAGTTAGAAGTAGATTTATTGTTTTCTCTATCTTTAACTGTTTTGTTTATCATTTTTTGTATTTCAAACAAAGTCTTTTTAGATAAATTATTTTTAGTATACGAATCATCTAAATTAATTAATCTTTCAATAAATAGCATCTTTTCATTACTTATATTAAGCATTCTCGCTTCTGTTTTTTGTGTTTCAGTCAATCCATTAGCAACTAACAAACAATATGCTTCTTTATATTCAATATGTTCTTTTAAAGTGGATATGGTCAAATCCGTTAATCTACTGTTATTGCTATCTTTATTAGAATAAGCAGTTACTAAAACACTATTTTCATCACTAAATTCATCAATATAACCCATTAAAATTAATGCTTCAACTAATGTTTTTAATGCTTCCTTATATTGCATTCCATTTAAATCTAAATCGACTAATAGAAAATTAGCATCTTCATTTAATGCTATTGCATTTAAAACTTTATCGTCTTTTCTAAGTACAAACTCTACACTAGGATTTATATCAATTGTTACATAGTTTATATTCTTATTATAGTAAAAAGCATATATAGTAAATGCAATTATAACAAGAATAATTACTATAGCACTAATACATCTAATAACTTTCATTATAACCTCCTATATCTCTACTATTTCATTAAATCCAACAACTTTTTCAACATCTAAAGCAAACCCTATACCTCTTCCTGGTTTTTCTAGTTCAGCTTCTTTATTAATCATATCAAGTATAATATCTGTTTTATTCTTATTTACAACAATTAATACTATTTCTTTTTCGGGTTCAATTGGTATTCCAAGGATTTTATTTGTTTCATGAACACTTGATCCTCTACCATTAATTACAGTGCTTCCTTGTGCTCCTTGCTTCATAGCAACATCAATAACTATTTTAGAATTACCTTTTTTTACTATTATTATAAGCAAATCATACTTATTAATCATATTCCCATCTCCTTTAACAATCTTGCTATTCCAATACATTTATTAACATCTAATACAAATGCAATTCCATTTCCTGGCTTTTTCATTTTTGCTTTCTTAGATATTGCTTCCAATACATCGTCAACTATTTCTTTCTTTACACCAATCAATACAATCTCTTTTTCAGGTTCATATTTTATTCCCAATATATCTTCATATACACTTTTTTCAGCTGAACCTTTTCCATAAAATATTGTACTTCCTTCAGCACCATTTTTCTTTGCTATTTTGACTATATCAATTGCATAATCTTTTTTAACTATAGCAACTATTAACTTTTGATTTAGCAAATACTTTTCTTCCATCTTATTCCTCCTCTATTTTCTTGTTTTCATATATTACTCCAAGAATTAATATTGATATTATTGGTAACATGGATACAAGAGCAATTGTTCCTAAACCATCTATTATAGGATTACTTCCTACTAACGAAGTTGATAACGATATAGTCATAGTAATCAAGAATGTTGCAATCATAGGACCGGTTACTACACCACCAGAATCAAATGCTATTGCTACAAATAAAGGACTTGAAAATTTAGTAAGTATAAAAACTATTATATATCCAGGTAATATTAAATATATTATTGGTATACCTAAATATATTTTTAATATTGCCAATGCTACAGATAAAGATACACCAATTGATAAGAAAACTAATACTGTTTTCCTATTTATATATCCAGAAGTTGCTTCCTCAATTTGATTATTTAATATTTTAACTGCAGGTTCTGCTAATGTTACAACACATCCTAATATTAATCCAATTATAACAGTAATCCATTTGTATTCAAAATTTGCAAAAAACTCTCCTATATTTCTACCACCAACTATAAAACTAATATTAACTCCCCATAGAAACATAGTTAATCCTATAAAAGTTATAATTAATCCATATAAAATTTTTAAAAACTTACTTAGTTTACTTTTTAAAATAAATATTTGTATAAATATATATATTAGTAGTAATGGTATTAATGCATAACAAGCATCAATAACTGATTCAAGAAAACTACCAAAAATTGATTCTAACATCTTGAAATCACCCCCAGTATTAATACTGCTAATATTGGTCCAACAGACGCTAAACCAACATAACCAAAACTTTCATGAGTTTCTTTACTAGTACCTTTAATTGAAGATATACCAATACCAAAAGCTAAAATAAAAGGTACAGTCATTGGCCCTGTTGTTACACCACCAGAATCAAATGCAAGAGCCAAATATTCATTAGGGCATAAAATTGCGAGTATAAATATTAAAATATAACTAAATAACAATATTTTTTTAATAGAAATATTATATATGAATTTTAATAATGACAAAGCCAAATATATTCCAACACCTAAAGATATAACAATAGCCAATGTATATTTACCAATAAAATTTCCTGATACTAAATTAAACTGATTAACTAATATTTGAACACCTGGTTCTGCTATAGTTGCTGCAAATCCAACACAGATTATAAAACATATAATAAACCACAACTTATTATTTTTAAGCAAAGATTTACCCACCAAATCTCCTAAAGGTATTAAACTGTTTTCTGCACCAACTAAAAACAAAGTAAATCCAATTATAGTTATAATTACACCTATTAAAAATATAATAAGATTTTCAATATTAAAGCTTCCTGATATTACTTGAAATATTATCATAAATATCGATATTGGTAATATCGAAAACAAAACTTCTTTAAACGTCTCTTTAATATTCAAAATAACACCTCCAAGAAGAATCTATGTTATATTTATATTATATCATTTTATATTGAAAAAAAATTAAAATATGTTATTATAATCGCATAAAAGGTGAGATTATGAATTTAAACAATTACTATTTACATGCAATAAAGGATAACAAATTTTATCCATCAAAAGATGCAATAAAAAAATTAGAAAGCATATTAGAAAAAAATAATATACTTTCAAGAAGACTACAAAATTATAAATCAAACTATTTATCATTTAATGGATTAGATTACATATCATTATGTGATCCTTCAAAACCAAGAGAAGGATATAGTGCTTTTAATTATTTTATAAAAACTTCACTATCATTAGTTATTTCAAAAGATATAGATGTTGTAAATCCAGAAAAAATTGATATAGTAATAAATAAACCAAAAGATTTGCAAAAATATACAAATTCTAATATAAGATATACAAACTTTAAAGATGAAGTTCAAGTTGAAAATAATATACAACTTTCAAATATAGTTGCAATAACAATACCATTATCAAATATAATTAATCCTTTTAAATCAAAAAAATCAAACAAAAAAACAATTATAAAAGAACTTAATATATTAAAAGAATTGTTAATAAAACATAATTTTAACAAACCTATATATGACATAGAAACATTATCTATATTAGATAACGAAAATAATATTGATAAAATTATTATTAAAAAAAAGACATCATAGATGTCTTTTATTTTTTTCTACTTTGAATTTCTCGATCTGCTTTATTACCTGTTTCTATAACAGGATAATTTACTTTACTCCTGGTTTTTCACTAATTATTTCTTCTTTTATTACTTCAAGTCCTTCTTTAATTTGAATTTTTTCTTGTTCTATTATTCCATTAACAATATTTGATTTTTCTTCATTAGATACATCACCAAAATTACCTTTTATTTCTTCCCAAATAACTTCCTTTTTTTGTTCCATAACAGAAGTATGTTCTTCAATTTTTTGTTGTTTTTCTACTTGCCATTGTTCTTTTAATTGTTCTTGAGTCATAGTTGCTTCTTCATATCTATTTTGAACTTCTTCTTTAAATTTATTTTGTATAGATTGAACAGTTTCATCTACTAATTCACTCTTATTTAATGTTGAATCAGCTTCAACTAATCTATTAACTAAAAGCATCTTTCCATATGATATATCATAAGATTCAGCTTCAGCTTTAATTTCTTCATCTACTCCTTGAGCAGCAACTAAAGCATAAACTTTCTTATCTTCTAAACAAGAATCAACTTTTTCAATAACATATTTTTCATATTCAATTCTTTTTTCTTCATCTTCAAATAAAGATGTTACAACAACTGCATTATCATCTTCTAATTCATTAATATAGCCTGTTTCTATTGCTGAAGAAATTATTTTATCAGTAGCATCATCAATAGTTAAACCAACTAAATCTAAATCAGATGTTAATATATCAGCATCTTCATTAACTGAAACAACTTCCAAAACCTCTCCGTAATAATTTACACCTAACTCTACGCTAGGATTTATTTCAAACAACACATATCCATTCACCTTGTTTGATAGATTATAATATCTATAACCTAACCAAATTAACAAACCTAATGCAATAACAACAAGAATCCAAATAACCTTTTTCATTCTTTCCTCCTATATTATAATATTAGCAAAAAAGTAAAAAAAAACAAGTAATTATAAATTGGAGGGGCTAGTCGGATTTGAACCAACGATCAGGGTGTTGCAGACCCATGCCTTACCACTTGGCTATAGCCCCAATAAGCATTTGTATTATAACAAATAATAATATTTGTATCAATACAAATTTATGCTAATCTACATTAACTTGACTTTCAACAATATAGTTATGAAGTACTTCATCAGAATTTAATGCTCTATTGTAAATTCTAGCATCATCAATAATACCTTTAAAATAAACTCCACCTGCATATCTTCCAATATTAAGAACTGTATTATTACTATATACAATTGGATTAGCAGTTATAACAGTTCCTTTTAATTGACCATTTAAATATATTTTAAGACTTTTTCCTTCTTCGAATGTACAAACAACATTATACCAATTACCAAGAACTAAATTTTCACTAGAATAAACATCAGCAACTCCTTGCAACCTAAAATATGGTCTTCTAGTTGTTGCTTCTATTTCAACACTATAACCACCCCAATTAGTAAAAAATATGTGTCTAGCAGTACTTGCAGTTATATCCATATTTATCCAAGAAGATAAAGTTATGCTTTTAGGAGTTAATTGTGAATCATTAACTATATTTACATATGCATTTGTTCCATTAAAATATGTTGCTTCTCCAGACTCACCAAACCTATTATTTGCACTAACACCATTGATATTTGTTCCAACATAATTTTCTTCTTTATCAATAAAATTACTTCCTGAAATATAATCTCCTAATGGCATATCAAGTATTAAGCCTTCACTAACTATATTCTTTGATATATAATTAGGACAATTAATATATGGTATCATCTCATAATTATCCTCTACTTTTGTTATTAAAACATAACCAGTACATATTTCATCTTTATCTTTCAAATCTTTTACTTGTTGTAAATGCTTGTTTTCAATCAAAGTTGAAATATCAATTTTAACAGAATTACCAACTATACTTGGTAATTCAATAGGATTTTCTAATGTATAACTTTTTGCAGCATCTAATATTCTATTTTCTGTCTCTATATATAACTTTTCTCTATTTCTACTTATAATATCACCAATTGAAGGAATAGTAATAGCTAATACTAATCCCAACATAGTTAATACTGCCAATAATTCAAATAAAGTAAATCCTTTTTTCATATTACACCTCATTATAATTATATCATTAATTATATAAAAATAAACAGCACTATGTGCTGTTTATTCAATTGGAATTTGTTTAACATTTGATTTTTCTTCTTCTTTTGGAAAAGATATCTTTAAAGTTCCATTCTCAAATTTAGCATTGATTTCTTCTTCTTTAATATTTCCTACATAATAACTTCTAGTTGTTTCTCCATAATGACGCTCTCTTCTTATGTAGTTAGCATTTTCTTCTACTACTTCTTCTTTCTTAGCAGTAATAGTTATGTATCCATCTTCATAATCAATGCTTACATCATCCTTTTTAAATCCTGGAATATCTGTTTCAATAACATATTTCCCATCTTTTTCATATATATCAGATTTCATTATGCTATTTGACTTTTTAAATTCATAAAAATCATCAAACAAACTTCCGAAAATAGGATCTCTTGTAATTAAATTCATAACTCTCACCTCCACAATAACATTTTATCACTATATTTAGCAGTTGTCAATATAGAGTGCTAAATATTTTAAAAAAATAAACTAGTTTACACTAGCATTATTTATGGTAACCCGTATGAGATTTGAACTCATGAATGTCGCCTTGAGAAGGCGATGTGTTAGACCCCTTCACCAACGGGCTATAAGTGTTTTGGTGCATCCCCAAAACACGAATGTATTATATCATATCAATACACGCACATCAATAATTTTTATATTTAATTTTTTTGTATATTTCCATTACAAATAATATGGGCAAAGAATTTAAAAATAACAACACTATATGCATAATTGATATTGGTTGAATTTTTAAAAATGTTCCAATTGTCGTATAAGAAATACCTATATGTAATAACAAAGTAAGAATGACACCTACTATTATTGTTGGATTAGATGAAAATTTCATTTTAAAAGCAGATGTTTTTTCACTTCTACAATTAAATACATGTACATTTTGCATAAATACCATCAATAATAGTATATATGTTCTTGAAGTTTCAATACTATACATATCTTGATAACAATTCCAATTAAATAAAACTATTAAAGCTATTGTTATGGCAGATATCAATGTTTGTTCAATTAAGTTTCTATCAAATATTTTTTCTTTCGGATCTCTAGGTTTTTCTTTCATAATACCAGGTTCCTGTTTTTCAAATGCTAGTGCAATATCTTGTATTCCATTTGTAACTAAATTTAACCATAATATTTGAATAGCAATAAGAGGAATTGGCAGTTTCATTAATATAGAACCTAGAAAGAACAATACTTCTGCAGCTCCTGTAGAAAGCAGTAAATATATTACTTTTCTAACATTACTATAAGCTACTCTTCCTTCTTCAACACCTGAAACTAGTGACATGAAATTATCATTTGTAATTATCATACTACCTGTTTCTTTTGCAACATCAGTTCCACTCCCCATAGCAACACCAATATTAGAAGATTTTAAAGCAGGAGCATCATTTACTCCGTCACCAGTAACAGCTATGTATTCTCCAAGTCTTTTATATGATTCAATTATTTCTAGTTTTTGTATAGGGGTTACTCTAGAAAAAACGATTTTATCTTTTATAAATTTGTCAAAAGAAACTTTTCCTTTTTTTAATTCCACAGATATTTGTTCTCCCGTAACTACATTATTATAGTCATCTAACATATTTAATTCTTTAGCTATTGAAAAAGAAGTTAATGGATGATCACCAGTTATCATAATCACTTTTATTCCAGCATCATTACACTTTTCAATTGCTTCTTTAACATTTTCTCTTATCGGATCAATAAACGCTATAAAACCTAAAAATTCTAGAGATTTTATATTTTTTTCAAAAAGTTTATCGTCACTATAATCACCTTTTGCAAATGCTATTACTCTATATCCTCTCGAAGCTAAATCTTCATTAACTTTTTTATATCTGACGTTATTTCCTTTGCAAAACTTAATTATAGTTTCATATGATCCCTTAACTGTAACTTTCTTTTTATTTGAAGATTTATAAAGAACTGCAGAATATTTATTTTTAGATTCATAAAATATTCTATCCAAAATCTTATATTCAAAATCTTCCATCTTTGTTTTAGCTTTTAAATATAATAAAGCAGTATCAATAGTATCGCCACTATGCTTAAATATACCATCTTCTTCATATAATCTGGCCTCGTTATTAATATATCCTTCTTTAACTAATTCAAAAATATTTTCATCAGTTGTTTTAAAAGTTTCATCAAAATCATATCCTATTCCAGGAACCTCTATTTCATATAATTCTTTAGTAACCATTACTTTCGCAGTTTGTTCATTTATAGTAAGTGTTCCGGTTTTATCACAAGCAATAACTGTACAACTACCTAATGACTCAACTGCATTTAACTTTTTAACTAAAACATTTTTTTTAGACATTCTATTAGAAGCAATAGTTAAAGCTAAAGTTAAAGCTACCGGTAATCCTTCTGGTATTGCAGAAACAGACAAAGCTACAACAAACAAAAATATATCCGCTTTAAGATATCCTTGAAAAAGCAAAACTATTGAAAGAATTATTGCTATAAATAAAGTTATAATAGCAATATCTTTAGTAAACTTTTCCATTCTATGTGTTAAAGGAGTCTTAGTATCATTTGTCTCTAATACACTTCTGGCAATCTTACCTAACTCTGTTTTAGAGCCAACTTCAGTTACTATTGCTCTACTTCTTCCGGTAGAAATTATAGTTCCTGCAAACAACATGTTTTTACAATCATTAATTATTTTAGCATTTTTAATTATTCTTGAATTCTTACTTACTGGTAAAGATTCGCCGGTTAGTAAAGATTCATCAACTGATAAATTAGTACAATCTATTATTCTCATATCAGCAGGAACTTTTGATCCAGATTCGAGCAAAACTACATCACCCTTAACAATTTCAGAAGAATCTAAAAGTATTTCTTTACCATTTCTTAAAACTATACTTTTTATAGATAATATTTTTTGAAGACTTTCTGCTTTTTTGCCTGCTCTATACTCCTGTATTGAACCTAAAAGACTATTAAAGATAACTATGCAAAATATAAATATAGCATCTTCATATTCTTTAATAAAAATACACAACAAAGAAGCAAAAAGAAGAATAAATATTATTGGATTTCCAAATTGTTTGAAAAAACTTTTTAAAAAACCTTCTCTCTTTGCTTTAGGTATTGTATTATTTCCATATTTTTTTAAATTATTTTGAACACCATTGTCATTTAAACCATTTATATTACTACCTATTTGTTCAATTATTTCTTCGATTTTAATATTTACATATTTCAAAATAATCACCTAATTATATTTTAACACATATAAAAATGACATTCCTTATTTAATGTCATTTTTATTAATTGTTTACAAATTTATTTCTTTTTTAATATGTTTCTAATTTCTTCTAACAACTTCTCTTCATTTGTTTTTTTAGGTTTTTCTACTTTCTTCTCTTCTTCTTTTTTATCTTTGAATTTATTTATAATCTTTATCATTACAAATATTGTAAATGCAATTATAACAAAGTCAACTATATTTTGAATAAAACTACCATAAGCAATAGTTGAGTCATTAATTTTTAAAACCAAATTAGAAAAGTCGTGTCCCCCTAATATAACACCTATAAATGGCATAAGTATGTCATTTACAAGAGAAGAAACTATTTTTCCAAATGCTCCACCTATTATAACACCAACAGCTAAATCAATAACATTCCCTCTTGAAATAAATTTTTTAAATTCTTTTAACATAAGACCTCCTTAATATATAAATTATATATCAATAACATTTAAACATCAAGTTACCAAAATTATTAGTTTATTTATTATTAAACTTTATAAATTACATCTTTTGTAGTATCATATTATAAGGAGTGGTAATATGACTTTTGAAATATTAGAAGAAAAAGAATATCAAAGTTTTTTAGATAAACATCCATTAAAATCTTTTGTTCAAACAACTGCAATGGGTAATGTTAAAAAAAATGATGGTTGTAATATACATTATGTAGGGGTAAAAGAAAAAAAGAAGATATTGTGTGCAACAATGATGTTTTCAACTAGAGGTAAACTAGGAAAAGATTTCTTTTATGCACCAAGAGGATACTTAATTGATTTTGATAACATAAAATTATTAAAGTTTTTTACAGAAAATATAAAAACATATATAAAACAAAATAATGGATACTTATTAAAAATAGAACCAAAAATATTACATAGAGAAAGAGATATTGATGGAAATATAGTTAAATCTGGTTTTGATAATACAAAAATATATAAAAATCTAATAAAACAAGGATATATACATAATGGTTTTAGCAAAGAAATAGATTTAAACAAACAAGTAAGATGGGCTTTTATTTTACCTTTAGAAAAAAAGACTGAAAAACAAATATTCGAGGAAATGAGATCTAACACAAAAAATCACTTAAGAAAAGCAGAAAAATATAATATATATACAAGAGAATTAAAATATGAAGAATTAAATATATTTAAAAAAATAGTAGAAAGCTCAGGGCAAAGAAAAAACTTTGACTCAAGATCATTAAAATATTATCAAAACATGTATAAAGAATTTAAAAAAATAGATTCGATTAAATATATAGTTGCTGAATTAAATATAAGTGATTATATTAAAAATCTAAAAAAAGAAATACTACTTGAAAGACAAAAATTAAAAGAACTTCCAAATACACCATCAAAAAGAGGTTTGATAAAGGAAGCGGAAAAGAATTTAGATAGTTTAAATAAAAGATTAGAACAAGCAAAAGAAATTAAACAAAAAGAAAATAAAGATATAATATCTCTTGCAGCATCAATGTTTATGACTTATGGAAATGAAATAGTATACTTATTTAGTGGAAGCAAAAGTGAATATTTATCATTTGGCGGTCAATATTTAATACAATGGGATATGATAAAATTTGGATTAAAAAACAAATATAAAATATATAACTTTTATGGAATATCCGGAAATTTTGCTGAAGAAGATAATAGATATGGTGTTTTTACATTTAAACAGGGTTTTGGTGGTAACGTTATAGAATACTTAGGGGATTTTGATTTAGTTATTTCAAAACCAATATATTTAGCTTATAAAGTAATTAATAAAATTAAAAAAACGAAATAACATATAAATTTATGTTATTTTTTAACAAAAAAATACGAAGTTAATCTTCGTATTTAAAATCTAAATGATATTCTTGTTTTAAAATTTTCTTGGGATTGTCTCTTTCTGATGAAATAGTTATTTTTGCACTATTTCCCGCTGAAATTATTTCAACATAATAAGTATATATTATTCCATCAGTATTAATCTCTTTTTTATATCTATGATCACTTAATTTATCTAAAACGATTTCATTCCCGAAACTTTGATTTGGATTAGCAGAACTCATATATGATAATGAGTTACCATTATAGTGCAAAGTTACGTCAGCAGAAGGTTTCTCATAATTAACAAATCTTTGCTCGTTTCTCATTTCATTAATAGTTCCATTTAAATCATATTCTTCAACATATAACGAATAAGTCATATAAGATGAATATTTTCCACTAATAGATTCTAATATATCTGGTTTATTATCTGCTTTAGGTTTTGCCCTTACAACAGATTTATAGAGTTTTTCACCTTGTAATTCACCAGAATATGAACCGGACAAAGAAAAATTAACAATAACATCTGCTTTCTTTTTAGCAAGTAAATCAGCACTATTTTGATATAACCAAAATTGTGTAATAGATCCATATGAATCTATATCATTTTCTTGAACATACATTACACATTTACCATTACTATTAAATTCTTTATAACTATTTTTTAAATCAGGTGAACTGTCACTAGAATATCCTAAAACCGCACTCCATCCTGCAAAAGCGTTAGTACCATCTGATGATTGAATAGTTATTTCATACCATGGATTTTCTTCTTGTATAGGTCCTGTAGAAGGTTTTTCTATAGGTTTCTCTTCTTGTTCTTCTTTTGGTTCTTCAACTTCTTCTATATTTCTTGAAGTTAAATAAATTGTTTGTGAGTTTGAAGAAAATTCTTTTAAAGTAAGAGTTTTAGATATTTCTCCAGTTTCAATTGCAGTACCATCTTTATATAAATTAATTTTCATAGGAAAATTAGCATTAATATGACCTAATAAAGTAAATGTAATTTTACCTGAACCAGATTCATCTAATTTTACTGTCCAAGATCTAGACTCAACACTATCTGGAAGAGGAGAAAATCTAGCATAATAACCATCCCAAGTAGCAGATTTCCCTTTTTTTACATTTTCAATAATATTAACTGTATATTTTTTATTATAATAACTTGCAACTTTGTTATATTCTTCCCTCATAGCTTCTAAAGCATCCAAATATATGTTTCTACTTATTATTTTAATTGCAGATCTTAAATACAAAAGTAAATTTTGTTTATGAATATTTGAGATATTTTCTCTATGCTCTTTTTCTGGCCAAGGATATTTAGATAAATTACCATTTTTATCATAGGAATCAATCCAAGATTCATAATCATAAGCTGAAACTTCCCAATATTCTTTAACATATCTATCTATTTCTTTTTGCATAGATTCTATTGCAAGATCAGGATTGGTTTTATTGTCCTTATACATTTTTTCAAACAACTTAACCCAATCTTTTATTTCTCTTTTAACTCCGTTACGTTTATAGTATGCATCATACATATTTTTTGTACTATTATACTTATTAGATACTGCAAAAGTACTAACATCAGTTAGTGCATAATCAATAAATCCAACACCAATATATGCTAGTTGAATAGATGGAGATGCCATATTTATTGCAATTCCTAATGCTGTTTTTGCGGCATTTATTGCAGTGTTTTTACTGTCAAAGCCATTACTATATGCATCATAAATTAATTGTGTACATGCAGTAGCCATTCCTAAATTAGAAATTGAGTTATTAAATGCCTTACTTACATATGAATCGTATGCTCCACCTAAAGTAATTAGACCTGCAACCGAAGTTACTTCAAACATTTCCAAACCACCAAAAGCTTCTAGTGTAGAACTTATAACATCTTCTTGCCAACCAGATTCTTTATTTGAATAAGTTTCAATCAGATTCAAAGCTTTCTCTTTTGACATATAAGAAGCAAAAACATTTACTTCACTAATATAAGCATTTCTTTTTTCAGGATTAGTAACTTTAAATACTCCATATGTAGATAAATGATTAGTTATAATATTAACTACATTATTTTTAGTATCTATAGTGTAAAAAACATCTTCCCATTCTTTTGTTTCTTCGTTGTAATATTTTCCACATACAGACAATCTTTCTTCTTCTTCCGTTAATCCTTTATCATTATAAGGTATTGAAATTTCGATAGAACTTTCAGGTTGTCCAGAAGAAAGTTTAAAATCATATGCAAAAATTTCAACATCTTCAATTTCTTCTGGTATAATTTCTTGAATAGTAAAATCTTCTTCTTTTAATTCATACCCAAAATCAATTGATGGACTAATTAATCTTGGTTTATTTAAAAATAATACCATCCCAGCAATCATACCAATCAATATAAACAACCATATTACTATAAATGTTTTAGTTTTAATCTTAATCAACTCCTTAATAACTTTATTATATCAAATAAAAAATATATTTAAAGACCTAAAAGCATATATTATTTGTTATATCATAATATAAGACAAAAAAGTTTTAGTTTTTTATTTCAATTGATTTATATTATTAGTTATAATCCAGTCGTCCATATTACTCTTTCTATCATATTTAAACGGTAATATCTCCTCTATATCAGTAATTTCATAAACTGCAAGACACTTTTTTATACTCCATCTATCATATTGAGCTTTTGATAAATTTAATTCACTATCATATTTTTTTATAAAAGCTACAGATTCTTCTGGAGTCATTTTATACTTTTCAACTATATTCGAAATTACACCTCTATGTGTAACCATCATATTTCCTCCGGTTTCGACAAAATAAATAATATCATTTATCTTTGTTCTACCTCCTAAAGGAGTTTTTTTCCACTAGCACCCCTAATAATCATTGTTTTTTCATTATTTAAAAGTTTCTCTAGCTCTTTTGCTTTACTATCTAAGTATACTAAATGTTCAGCAATTCCCTCTTTACCTTCATACCA
>JAQVSJ010000011.1:0-12548 GCA_028700595.1 Bacilli bacterium
GGTTATTAGAAGATGTAGAAGAGTTTGTAAGTCAATATGAATTAAATTTAACAATATTAGAAAGCGAAACTTCTGAGTTTACTAGTGGAACAGTAATAGATCAAAATAGAAAAGAAGGGGTTTTAGTAGTTAGAAAAGCACAGTTTATAATTACAATTGCAGTTCCAATAAGTGAGGAAGAGTAGAGGTATTATATGAAAATTTCAGGTTCCTTATTATCAATGAGAAATGATTTAGAAAATTATATAAATAAAGTTAATGAATGTAGTTTAGTTGACTATATTCATTTAGATATAATGGATACTGATTTTGTTAGTAACTATTCTTATAGTTATGAAGAAATTAAAACAATAGTAGAGAAATCTAAAAAACCAATAGATGTACATTTAATGGTAAAAGATATAAGTAAATATGATTATTTATTAAATGTTAATAATATTGAATATATAACAGTACATTTTGAAGCATTAGATAGTTTTAATATTATTGATAAAATAAGAGAATATAAAAAAGTTGGTATATCTATAAAGCCAAATACAGACATTGAAAAAATATATGATTTATTAGTCAAAGTTGATTTAGTATTAGTAATGAGCGTTGAACCAGGAAAAGGTGGTCAACAATTTATTGAAAATACATATGAAAGAATAAATAAATTAAAGAAAGAGACAGAAAAAAGAAAATTAAATACAGTTATTTCTGTTGATGGTGGAATAAACGAATCTAATATTAAATTATTAGATCAGAAAAAAGTTGATATAGCTGTAATTGGTACATATTTAAAAAAAGTGTTAAGCAATTAAAAAATAATTGACCGAAAAAATAATAAATGTTATACTATTTTTAGAATAATAGAAAGGAGAAAACAATAGACCGAAAAAATAATAAATGTTATACTATTTTTAGAATAATAGAAAGGAGAAAACAATTGAAAAAAGGATTTACATTAATAGAATTATTAGCAGTATTAGTAATTTTAGCATTAATAATTGTAATAGTATTGCCTGAGATATTAGATAGTATTAGAGAGGCAAGACAATCAGCATTAGAGTCAAGTGGAAGATCAGTTTATAAATCAATAGAAACACAAATAAATAAAATGAACATGGGATTAGAGCATATAAATCTACAAGAAATAAATTTAGAAAGTATGCCAGCTCTTTTACCGGAATGTCCTGTTGATTTATGGACAACTAATGATTCTGATTGTGCTTATTTATTGGATTTTAGTGAAACAAGTACATCTGGAACTGGATATGATTTATTAATATTTTTATATAATACAACAGGAAAATATAGGGGAGCTGAAGAAGTAATAATAACAGAGTTTCCTGATACTGTAAGTGGTGAAATATCTTTATCAGCAATGGATTTTGCAACATTTTTTGATCCAAACAGTCCAGAAGGAGTATTACCTAATTATCCTGTAATGGAAGAATAATAAAGAAAGGAAAAGAAATATGAAAAAAGGATTTACATTAATAGAATTATTAGCAGTAATAGTAATATTAGCAATTATATTAGTAATAGCAGTACCAAGAGTAATGAATGTTATATCAAATGCAAAAGCAGATTCATTTGAAAGTTCAGTTGAATTATTAGCATCAGGAATAAAGAATGAAGTTATGGCAGGAACTATAACTGCTGATGGAAACTGTAAGACTACTGTACCTGCAGAAGTAACAGCAGCTGTAAGATATAATCCAGATGATTTTGGAGTGTGCACATTTACTGTTGATACAAATACATATGAAGTTACAGTAACAGCTACAGGAGCATCAACTGGTAAATTTGGTGAACAAGCATCTATAACAGTAACTAGATAAAGATACGAAAGTATCTTTTTTTAATTTATAATTATTTATTAAAATAATTGACTGTATAATATACTAGTGATATACTAAATACATAATAAGAAAGGATAGATAAATATGAAAAAAGGATTTACACTAGTTGAGTTATTAGCTGTAATTGTAATACTTGCTTTAATATTAGTTATTGCAGTTCCAAAAGTAATGGATGCGATGAGTAAATCGAGACAAGATTCTTTTGATGCAAGTGCTAGAACAGTTTATAAATCACTAGAAGATAGAGTAAAAGCATATAATATGGGTGTTGAAACAACAAATTTGGCAGATTCAACAGCATTTGCAGTGAATTGTCCATCAGATTATTGGAATTCGGCAAATGGAGTTTGTAAGTATACTTTTTCAGCAGCTACAGGTCTTAGTTCTTTACAAGTTAGATTATCTAGTGCAGCAGGAAAATTTAATGGTGCATCACAAGTAACATTTAATGGTGTTTCAATTACACATCCATAATAAAGAAAGGAAAAAAAAGAAATATGAAAAAAGGATTTACATTAATAGAATTATTGGCAGTAATAGTAATATTAGCAATTATATTAGTAATAGCAGTACCAAGAGTAATGAATGTTATATCAAATGCAAAAGCAGATTCATTTGAAAATTCAGTTGAACTATTGGCATCAGGAATAAAGAATGAGGTTATGGCAGGAACTATAACTGCTAATGGAAACTGTAAGACTAATGTACCTGCAGAAGTAACAGCAGCTGTAAGATATAATCCAGATGATTTTGGAGTGTGCACATTTACTGTTGATACAAATACATATGAAGTTACAGTAACAGCTACTGGATCAGCAACTGGTAAATTTGGTACACAAGCATCTATAGAAGTAACTAGATAAAGATACGAAAGTATCTTTTTTATTTTTATGTTATAATTAATATGGTGATAATATGTTAAAAATTGGATCTCATGTATCTTTTACTAAGGATACTCAATTAATAGGAAGTATAAATGAATCAATTAGTTATAATTCTAATTGTTTTATGATATACACTGGAGCGCCTCAAAACACTAATAGGAGCGATATTAGTAAAGATATAACTAATAAAGCGCATTTGTTGTTAAAAGAGCTTAAAATTGATTTAAATGATGTTATAGTACATGCTCCATACATTGTAAATTTATCTAATTATAAAGATGAAAGATCCAGGGATTTTGCTATTAGTTTTTTAAAACAGGAAATTGATAGGTGTGAGCAATTAGGTTTATCAAATTTAGTTCTTCATCCAGGATCTCATGTTGGTTTAGGTGAAGAAGTAGGATTAAAGAATACTGTTGATGCTTTAAATATAATTTTAAGTAAAGATAGTAAAGTTAATATATTAATTGAAACTATGTCTGGTAAGGGTACTGAAATTGGTTATAAAATTGACCATTTAAAGTATATTATTGATAATGTTAAATATAATGATAAGATTAAAATATGTCTTGATAGTTGTCATTTAAATGATTCTGGTTATGATATTTCTAATTTTGATTCTATATTAGATGAAATAGATAGTAAAATTGGTATAGATAAAATTAAATGTATTCACATTAATGATAGTAAAAATAATATTTCTGATAAAAAGGATAGACATTCTAATATTGGATTTGGTACTCTAGGTTTCGATAATATTATTAATATTATTTATAATAAAAGATTAGAAAATATACCTAAAATATTAGAAACGCCTTATGTTAATGGTTATCCACCATATAAATTTGAAATAGAAATGATTAAAAATAAGGAATTTAATCCAGAATTATTAGAAAATATAGTAAATTATTATAAAAATATATAAAAATACTTTTACTTTTATAACATATTTGATATAATGAATTGGAACGAAAAGGAGCGATATTATGGCAAAAGCAGGTAATAGAGAAAGAATAACTTTATTTTGTTCTATATGTAAAGAAGAAAATTATAGAACTATTAAAAATAAAAAAAATACTGTAGACAGATTGGAACTAAATAAATATTGTCCAAGATGTAAAAAAGTTACTCTACACAAGGAAAAGAAATAAGCTTTAATGCTTATTTTTAAACGGAGGAAATATGATAAATATTAATGATATTAAAAACGGAATGACAGTTGAATATGAAAACAATATATATGTAATAAATGAATTTCAACATGTTAAACCAGGTAAAGGACCAGCATTCGTAAAAACTAAATTAAAAAATTTAAGAACTGGTGCTAATATAGAAATAACTTTTAATACAAACATTAAATTAAAAAGGGCTATTATAGAAAAACAAAAAGTACAATATTTATACGATTCAGGTGATTCTTGTGTATTTATGAATAATGATACATATGAACAAATTGAAATAAGTAAAGATAAAATCAGTGATGAAATACAATTGTTAACAGAGAACTTAGAAGTTCAATTAACATTTTATGAAAATGAATTACTAGGTTTAGAATTACCTGATAAAATTGAAATGAAAGTAATATTTTCTGATCCTGGTGTAAAAGGTAATACTACTTCTACAGCAACAAAGGAAGCTAAGTTAGAAACAGGATTATTAATAAAAGTACCAATGTTTATAAATGAAGGAGATATTATTATTGTATCTACTAAAGATAAAAAATATGTATCAAGAAAATAAAAAATACACAAAGTGTATTTTTTTATAATAATGGAGATATTAATGTTGCTATAATTCCTAAAAGCATAGCTAATAGTGCAAACCATGCAACAATTTTCATTGTTTTCTTTTTCATAAACACCTCATTATAATTATATCATGTAATTTAAATATGGTATAATTTATATGGTGATATTTATGAAAAAAGTTGTAATTGGAATGAGTGGGGGAGTAGATTCTTCTGTAGCTGCATATATTCTTATTAAACAGGGGTATGAAGTAATAGGATTATTTATGAAAAATTGGGATTCTAGTACTAACAATGATGTATTTGGAAATCCTAATGCTACTGATTCAATATGCACTCAAGAGAAAGATTATCAAGATGCTAAAGAAGTATGTGAAAAATTAAATATACCTCTTTATAGGGTTAATTTTGTTAAAGAATATTGGGATTATGTATTTAAATACTTTCTAGATGAGTTAAATAGGGGTAGAACACCTAATCCAGATGTAATGTGTAATAAGTATATTAAGTTTGATTTATTCGTTAAAGAGGCTAAAAAGCTTAATGCAGATTATGTTGCAACTGGTCATTATGCAAGATTAATTAATAATAAACTATATAAAGCATTAGATAACAATAAAGATCAAACTTATTTTTTATCTATGCTTAAAAAAGAACAACTAAATAATGTTATATTTCCAATTGGTGAAATGAATAAATCTGAAGTAAGAAAAATAGCTAAAGAATTAAATTTAAATATTGCTGAAAAAAAAGATTCAACTGGTATATGTTTTATTGGAGAAAGACATTTTAAAGACTTTTTAAAAAATTATTTACCAAATAAAAGAGGAGATATAGTTAATATTGAAAATAATGAAGTATTAGGAAAACATATAGGATTAATGTATTATACTATTGGACAAAGAAGAGGATTAAATATAGGGGGCTCTAAAGACTGTTTATATGTTGTTGGTAAAGATTTAGAAAAAAATATATTATATGTTTGCTATGGAGATAATAATGAATATTTGTATAGTGATGAAGCATTAATTGAAAATGTTAGTTGGATTAATAAGTATAATATAGATGAATGTAATGCTAAATTTAGATATAGACAAAAAGACAATCACGTTAAAATTACGTATTTAGAAAACAATGAAATTATTGTTAAGTATGATAAATTAAAAGCAATTACGCCAGGACAAATATGTGTGTTATATAAAGAAGATGAATGTATTGGTGCTGGTATTATAAAGGAAGTAAGAAAAAAAGGAAGCAAGTTGTGGTATTTATAATTTACATATGTTTACATTTGACATTTTACATTAAAGTGGTATTATATATATAGGAGGTTTGTATGGAAACATTAAATGAACTTTTAAAAGAATTAGGTATATCAAAAGTAAAATTAGCTAAATATTTAGGCGTTTCAAGACAAATGGTTTATAATTATCTTGAAATGAAAAGCATTGAAGAATGGCCAAAAGATAAAAAAACAAAGTTATATTTGTTATTAGATATAGAATCATATGATGAATTAGCAAATATTAAACCTACAAGTGAATATATTATAAAACTTGAAAAAGCTTTAGGTGATGGAGAAGGGGAATGCTTTTTTTCTTCAGAATCATCTGGATATGATTTAAAGGATTTAAATAAAAAACAACAAAAGATGTTGTTTGATATTGTTGAATTGTTAAAAGAAAAATTAAGTGAAGATGAAGACGGATCTACATATTCAATGTGTAAGTATTTATATAACTTTTTACAAGTTGTAGATGATGTAGAAGAACTGAAATATATATTAGCGTACTTTTCTAAATCCAATGGCTTTATTTCACCAAATGAATTTGTGTTTAACGAAGAAAAACAATTAACATTTGAAGGTATAATGTATCAAGCTATAACACTTTTTAATAATGGTGGGGCATCTAAATCTAAGATTGTTGAAGCTCACAGTAGATTTGAAGCTGATATTCAACAAAGAAAAGAAGAAAAATTATCTAGAACTCAAGAATTAAATACTTTTAGAGTTCAAGCATTAAAAGAATTAGGATATACTGAAATAACAACAAAGAATGCTACTGAAGTATTTGAAAAGATAGCAGAAATTCAATCTAGAAAGATATAAATAAACATTCATATAATAAACATTATGTTAACTTGTATATATAATAAAAGATAGCTTTATGCTATCTTTTCTATTATTACATTTATAATAGTATCATTAATATCAATATCTACTCCATTTATATTGTTGTCTTTATTAATATTTAATGCTAATGTTTCATTTTTTATAAATTCTAAGTATTTATTTAATGATTCTTCAAATTTATCGCTTGATACATTATATTTTATATTAATTCTATCTGCAATATCAAAGTTACTACTTTTTCTTAATTGTTGTATTTTAGATACAAATTCTCTAGCAAATCCCTCTAAAATCAATTCATTATCTATATTAGTATCTAATATAATAAATTTATTATTATCCATTTGTGCATTATATCCTTCTTTAGCACTTATCTTTATATCAATCATATCTTTATTAATAGTATATTCTTCATTATTTATATTAATTACTACTTCACTATTGTTTTCTAATTTATTTAGTTGTTCATTATTAATATTTGATAAATATTTTACAAATAAATTTATATTTTTTCCAAATATTGGACCACTTAATTTAAAATTAGGTTTTACTTCAAAATTAATAAAT
Source organism: Bacilli bacterium (assembly GCA_028700595.1). Classification (GTDB taxonomy): domain Bacteria; phylum Bacillota_I; class Bacilli_A; order RF39; family UBA660; genus JAQVSJ01. The sequence continues at coordinate 7,177 of JAQVSJ010000011.1, forward strand.
TTATCCAAATTAGATTCAAACACTACCCTCTTTATATTTAACTCTTCTTTAATTAAGTCTTCTAGATCACCAATTGTTTCTTTATATTTACCATCAATTAATATTTCATATAGAGGTTGTCTAACCTTAATTTTAGCCTCTTCTCTAGCAAATCTACCTAAACTAATTAAATCTCTTACTAAGTCCATTTTAGTCTCTATTTTGTCATTTATTAGACTATTATTACATATTGGATAGTCTTCTAAGTGAACAGATTCATTATTAGTTAGTTTTTTATAAATATCTTCACTTATAAATGGTATAAATGGTGCTAATAATTTAGATAATCCTAATAATATTTCATAAGTAGTATTATATACTGCTTTTTTACTATCATCTAATTCAGATTTCCAAAATCTTCTTCTATTTCTTCGTATATACCAATTAGATAAATCTTCAATTACAAATATTTGAATCTTTCTAACAGCTTTTGTTAAATCAAATTCTTTTAATGAATCATTTACATATTTTATTAAATTATTATACTTTGATAATATCCATTTATCTATCTCTTCTCTATTCTCATATTCTATATAAAATGTTCTTGGATCAATATTATCCGTATTTGCATATATTTCAAAGAATGTATAAGTGTTTTTTAAAGTATTGAAAAATTTAGATTTAGTTTCTTTTAATCCTTCAATATCAAATTTAGTTGGTGTCCATGGAGGAGATACATGCATTAAGTACCATCTTAATACATCTGCTCCATATTCTTCAAATAAATTAAATGGATCAAATGAATTTCCTTTAGATTTACTCATTTTTTGTCCATCTTTATCTAGTAGCATATCATTTACTAGTACGTTTTTATATGGTGATATACCTTTTAAAAATGTAGATATAGCTAATAATGAATAAAACCAACCTCTAGTTTGATCTAAGCCTTCACATATAAAATCTGCTGGAAATTGAGATTCAAATAATTCTTTATTTTCAAAAGGATAATGATATTGACTAAATGGCATTGATCCCGAATCAAACCAACAATCAATTACATCTTTTACTCTAGTCATTTGCTTACCACATTTAGGACATTTCAAATGTACATTATCTATATAAGGTCTATGTAAATCAATTGTATCAATTTTTTCAATAGATTTCTTTTTTAATTCTTCTATAGAACCAATGCTTTCTACATGATTGCATTCACATTTCCATATATTTAATGGTGTTCCCCAATATCTATTTCTTGATATTGCCCAGTCATTAAGATTTTCTAACCAATTGCCAAATCTCTTTTCACCAACAAATTGTGGATACCAATTTACTGAATTATTGTTTTCAATTAATTTATCTTTTAATTTAGTCATTTCAATATACCAACTTGGTTTAGCATAATATAATAATGGTGTTTTACATCTCCAACAATGAGGATAATTATGTTTCATTCTTTCTTTTTTAAATAGTTTATTGTTTTCTTTTAAGTATTTAATTATTTCTATATCTGCATCCATTACAAAATAATCTTTCCAAGGTCCTTCAGTATATTTACCTTCATCATTTACTGGATTTAAAAATGGTAAATCATATTTTCTACCAACTTGATAATCATCTTCTCCAAATGCAGGAGCAATATGAACTATTCCAGTTCCATCTTCTATTGTTACATAATCTGCAAGTGTAACAAAGAAAGCTTTTTTATTTACTTCTAATACTGGTATTAATTGTTCATACTCTATTTTTTCTAAATCTTTACCTTTAATTATTTCTAAAACTTTACAATCATCACCTAATACTTTATTAACTAAATCTTTTGCTAATATAAATATATTACCTTTAGATTCTACTCTAGCATATTCAAATTTTGGGTTTACTGCTAATGCAACATTAGACAATAAAGTCCATGGAGTTGTTGTCCATACTAAAAAGTACTCGTCTTTATCTTTTCTTTTCATTGGTACAATGACAGTATCAACATCAATTTCTATATAACCTTGAGCTACTTCATGAGATGCTAAACCAGTACCACATCTTGAACAATATGGTAATATTTTATGTCCTTCATATAAATAACCTTCATTAAAAAATTTATTTAATATATACCATTCTGTTTCTATATAATTATTATCAAATGTAGTATACGGATTATCTAAATCAATTAAATATCCCATTTTTTTAGTCATTTCACTAAAAGCATCTTTATTTTTAAATACAGATTTTTTACATTCCATATTAAATTTTTCAATACCATATTCTTCAATTTCTTTTTTATTAGATAATTTCAATGATTTTTCAACTTCTATTTCAACTGGTAAACCATGAGTATCCCATCCTGCTTTTCTTAATACTCTATATCCAGTCATAGTTTTATACTTACAAACTGTATCTTTTAATACTCTACTTAATACATGATGTATACCTGGCATAGCATTAGCAGTTGGTGGTCCTTCATAAAAAACAAAGTTTTCTTTATTTTCTCTATTTTTAATAGTTTTATCTAATAAATTAATTTTTTCCCAATTGTCAGATATTTCTTGTTCAACCAAACTAGTTTTATTTTTACTTAATTCTTCAAAAATTTTCATATAACCTCCTATTAATAAAAAAAGCACCTATAATATAAGGACGCTTTTACGTGGTACCACCTTAATTCATAACGAATTATGCACTTAATACTGTAACGTAGTTAACGTTTATTCCTAATTATTCAGAATAAATCATCAAGAGTGATCTATACATTATTATTACTTATTTTCACCAACCATAAGTTCTCTATAAAATCATAATATAACGTCTCTATCAATTGATTATAAATTATCTTTATCTAAATCATCTACTAATTCAATTTGTTGTTCTAACATTGTTCTTACTCTTTTTTTAAATAGTGATATATTTTTCTTTAATAATTCTGCATCATACTGCAATTTTTCTGCTCTAGATAATGAATCACTAATTATTTTATTTGCATTTCTTCTAGATTCATTAATTATCATATCACTTTCTTGTTTTGCAATTTGTCTTAGTCTTTCTGCATTTTCTTGAGCATTAATAACTGAGGTATTTAAAGTGTGTTCTAATGTTTTATATTTAGATATAGTATCATTTAATTCAAAAATAACTCTATCTTTTTCTTTAGATTCTTTTACAATTTTTTCAATTTGTAAAATTATATCATCTAAAAATTTATTAACTTCAGTAGGATCATATCCTCTAAAAGTTTTATTAAATTTATTCATATAATCACCTCAGATATTTATTATTATACTACCATTCTATGTCTAAATCACTATTATCATGTATTTTATCTTTATTATCTTCCTCAGTTATTTTCCCTTGTACACTTATATTTTTAGGTGTACATAAAAATATACCTCCACCTATTTTCTGTAATTCTCCACCAATTGCATATATTGTTCCTGAAATAAAATCAATTATCCTTTTAGCTTGATCAGTAGTTACTCTTTTAAAATTAACTACTACTGTATGTCTATTTTTTAAATGGTCTGCAATTTGTTGAGACTCTGAAAAAGCTCTTGGTTCTAATAAAATAAGCTTTCTTCCTTCACTATTTGCATCTTTTAATGCCTCTTCAGTAGTTAAATTGTAATATTCATCCTCTATTGTTTTATCTTCTTTTTCTTTAAAAAAACTTTTCAAATTTAATTTCATATACTCCTCCAAAAGATTAATATCATATACACTATATTAGTTTATCATATTTTAATTAAAATATAAATATATTTTTAAAATAATCCTATTATTTTTCCATTACTATCAATATTTATATTAACGGCTGCTGGTACTTTTGGTAAACCAGGCATAGTTCTTATATTACCTGCAATACATACAAGGAAACCAGCACCAGAACAAATATTAATATTAGTAATACTAATATCGAAATTTTCAGGCACACCTAATTTTTTTTCATTATCAGAAAATGAATATTGAGTTTTAGCAATACATATTGGCAAATTATCTAATTTTAATTTATTTATTTTATTAATAGTTTCTTCAGCAGTATCAGAATATATAACATTATTAGCACCATATATATTTTTACATATTATTTCTACTTTTTCTTTAATACTTAAATTTAAATCATAAATTGGTTTGAAATCATTATTATTGTCAATAATACTTATAACTTTATTTGCTAAATCAATTCCACCATCAGAACCTTTTGAATAAACATAACAAAAAGAATTTAATATATTTAATTTATCTAATTGTTCTTTTAAATAATTTAATTCATTTTTATTATCATTATCAAATACATTTATACTAACTAAACAATTTAAATTATATTTTTTAATATTATCAACATGTTTTATTAAATTATTCATTCCCTCTTTAATACTATTTAAATCTTCTATATTAATATCTTTTGCATTCCCATGTGTTTTTATAGCTCTTAACGTAGCAACTAGTACAACAGCAGCTGGTTTAATATTCCCAAGTCTACATTTTAAATCAAAGAATTTTTCTGCACCTAAATCAGCACCAAAACCTGCTTCTGTGACAACATAATCAGCTAATTTTAATGCGGTTTTAGTAGCAATAATACTATTGCATCCATGTGCTATATTTGCAAAAGGACCACCGTGTATAATAACAGGATTATTTTCTAAAGTTTGTACTAAATTAGGCTTAATAGCATCTTTTAATAATAATGCTATAGAACCTTCTATACCTAAATCCCTTACTAATATTGGTTTATCATCAAATGTATATCCAATTATAATATTAGATACTCTTTCTTTTAGGTCCATTAAATCATTTGATAAACAAAGAATAGCCATTATTTCAGATGCTACTGATATATCAAATCCTGTATTTCTTTCTTTAGACTTTGGTTTATCACTTAATCCAATAGTAATCATTCTCAATGCTCTATCATTTAAATCTAATACTCTTTTCCAAGTTATTTTATTTGGATCTATATTTAATTCATTTCCATGATAAATTGAATTATCAATTATTGCAGATATTAAATTGTGTGCAGAAGTAACAGCATGTATATCACCAGTAAAATGAAGATTAATATCCTCCATAGGAATTACTTGTGAATATCCTCCACCACAAGCACCACCCTTCATTCCAAATGAAGGACCTAAAGAAGGTTCTCTTAAACATAAAATAGTTTTCTTGTTTAATTTGTTTAAAGAATCAGATAATCCAATTGAAGTAGTAGTCTTACCTTCTCCATATTTAGTTGGTGTCATAGCAGTTACTAATATTAATTTACCATTATTATTATTTTTAATATTATTTATTTTTATTTTAGCTTTATCATTACCATATAATTCAATATCATCAGGTGATAAATTAATCTTTTTAGCAATTTCAATTATGCTTTTCTTATTACAATTTTGTGCTATTTCAATATCTGT
>JAQVSJ010000011.1:12648-13948 GCA_028700595.1 Bacilli bacterium
TGTTTTAAATATTCCATAACTAATTTATAGGCAGTATTACTCTTCTCTTTTTCAGTTGATATAGATAATAAATTATGAGGTTTATTAATTACTATAATATCATTATCTTCATATATTATATCTAATATTCTATTGTTATTTTTATCATTAATTTGTTTTAATTTAATTAATATTTTATCATTAATATTTAATTTATAATCAAACTTTGTTATAGATTTATTGTTAACAAATACATTACCCCTATTTAATAATGATTTTATATTATTCTTTGATTTATTTTTAATATTATTATAAAGAAATTCAAGAAGTAATTCTTGATTTTTAATGGTAAATTCTAAAACTGCACTATTCATCTTTATCACCTATTTCTAATTGATACTATTCTTTTATATATTTTTTTTCCAATACTTTCAAATGTATTAACAAATAAATATTTTAACTTATTTACTGGTAAATCAAATTCTCCAATAAATTCAATAACTAAAGGATTAAATTTAGATTTAAACATTGATAAAGCATCATTTAAAGATCCATCAATTCCACCTAAATTAGCATAATGTATTTTATTTTTTAAACAATACATTATTCTATAAAAAGTTAAACCATTGTTAACTTTTAAATTAGTAAATATAGATGTATCATTACCAGCATATAAAAATTCTGCCATTTTAATACCGTTTTTATTTTTAGGAATTATTACAATAGACGCAGATAAAGTTATTATATTTCCTCTTTCTTTTTTTAAATTTACAGCAATTTCTTTTTGATTATTGTAATAATCTATATCAACACTTTTATTATTTAAAGCGTTATTTATAAAATCTATATATTTATCTAAATCAATTTTACCGAAAAATAATATTGCCCTTTTATCAAATGCTTTCATCATCTTAACAAAATATTCTTTTGATCTTAGTGCTATTTTTTTTCTTTTCTCAGTTTTATTTATAATTTTAATGAATTCATCTACATCATTAATATTATTTGATTCTGTAAAAAAAACACCTTTTTCTTCTTGGTATTTACCAATATAATTTCTAGTATTCTTTTTCATAGAATGTAATAATGTATTTTCATCAACAAAATTGTTGTTTATATCTATTAATGGTACTGCCATTGTATATCTAGGCTGAAAATAAGCACTTACATCTTTTTTAAATCCTTTGTGTTTATATCCACAAAGAATTAAATTATCAAATATAATCTTATTGTCTTTACTAAATATATTGAATGATTCATTCTGATCACTATATCTTTTTTCATAAAATGAAACATAAGGATCAATTTTAACACAATAAGC
>JAQVSJ010000011.1:14048-16458 GCA_028700595.1 Bacilli bacterium
TATATCAACTAATTGTTTTTAAAATATATGAGTGCTATAATTTAAATGAGGTATATATGAATAAAGATAATAAAATATTTAGGTTTTATTTAAAACATGAAGAAATGATTAATTACTTAATAGCTGGTGGCTTAACAACGTTTATAAGCATATTTAGTTATTATTTACTAAGATTTATTATTAATGATTATTATATTAATACTGCACTTTCTTGGATAATAGCAGTTACTTTCGCTTTTATAGTTAATAAAGTATATGTATTTAAAAGTAAAAACGAGAACAAACTATTAGAATATATTAAATTTATTGGTTCAAGAATTGCAACATTACTTATAGAGTTATTATTAATGTTTATATTTGTGAAATTACTAAAAATAAACGATATGATTGTTAAAATATTTATACAAGTTATTGTTATTGTATTAAACTATATACTTAGTAAATTATATGTATTTAAAAAAGAAAACTAATTTTTAGTTTTCTTTTTTCTTAAATATATTATTATAAATCCAACAATAACTAAAACAATTAATAGTACTAATACAACATTAGAAAATATATTTACACCTTCACTAACATTTTTCCAAGAGGCACCCACTATTACTCCTAAATATACAAGAACAGTATTCCATATTAATGATCCTGCTGCTGTCATTAATATAAATGGTGTCATCTTCATATTTGAAATACCAGCAGGTATTGATATTAAACTTCTTACTATTGGTATACATCTACAAAAGAATACAGTACTCTTACCCTTTTTATTAAACCATTCACAAGCTTTATCTACATCTTTCTTTTTAAATCCTAATAATTTTCCAAGTTTACCATCTAATATTTTACTAATTCTTTCTGGAGATAATAATCTTCCAATATAATATAAAATAAATGCACCTACTAAAGAACCAATTGTAGAAAACAAGATTACTAACATTGCATTTAAATTAGTATAAGTAGTCATAAAACCACCAAACGTTAAAATTACTTCAGAAGGAATTGGTGGAAATAAATTTTCAATTAATATTAATAATGTTATTCCAAAATATCCAAATTGATTCATCATTTCTATTATCCAGTTTTCCAAAACATTCACCTCATTACTATTATATATTATTATTTTAATAAATTAAACAAAATGATATAATATTGTAAAGGAGTAATTATGATAAGAGTAAAAAACTTAACTAAAAATTATGGTAAATTAAAAGCAGTTGATAATATCAGTTTCGAAGTTAATAAAAATGAAATTATTGGATTTGTAGGAAAAAACGGTGCAGGTAAAACTACTACAATAAGAACAATATTAAATATGTTATTTCCTACAAAAGGAGAAATAAAAGTAAATAATTTAGATTCAATAACTGAGTCTAAAAAAATAAAAGAAATATTAAGCTATGTATCAAGCGATAATGATTATTATTATAATATTAAAGTAATTGATTTGTTTAAATTTTGTATTAAATTTTCAAAAACAAAATTAAATAAAGCTAAGGAATTAAGTAAATATTTTGAATTAGATATAAATAAGAAAATATCTGAATTAAGTTCTGGAAATAGAAAAAAAGTCAGTATAATTCAAGCTTTATTAAAAGAAAACAAAATAATAATATTTGATGAACCTACAAACGGATTAGATCCTTTAATGCAAAAAAAATTCTTTGATTTAATATTAGAAGAAAAGAAAAAAGGGATAACAATATTCTTATCAAGTCATAATTTAAATGAGGTTGAAAAATATTGTGATAGAGTTATATTTATAAGATCAGGTAAAATAGTAGATATAATAGATATTAAAAAAGATAATAAAATAAACAATTATATTATTAGTTATAAAACAAAATCTAATAAAATAGAAAAATACGAATATTCTGATGATTTAAATAAATTACTAAAAAAATTATCATTACTAGATATAAAGGATTTAGAAATTAGAAAAAAAACAATTGAAGAAGAATTTATATATTATTATAGGAGTGATAAAGATGAATAAAACAGAAATAAAAAATATAGTAAATATAACTAAATTTAATTTAAAAGTTAATTTTAAATCAATATTAGGATGGAGCATAGCAATATTTTTAATTACATTTTTATATATGATATTATTTCCTTCTATGAAAGATTTAGCAACAATGAAAATGGAAGCTATGCCTAAAGAAATGTTACAATTTTTCGGATTAGATAGTTTAAATAATATGAACAACTATATCCATTACTTTGGTATGATGTTTAATATGATTATCATTACAATAAGTGTGTATGCAGTATCGTTAAGTAGCAAATTAATATGTGGTGAAGAAAAAACAAAATCAATTGAATTTTTAAATTCATTAAATGTTAATAGAAATGAAATATATATATCAAAATTAATAACTGCATTTATATCATTAATTATTGTATTATTATCAGC